>JAIUNA010000289.1 GCA_022565265.1 Roseinatronobacter sp.
GGCCCTTCGATCCCGGCATTGCAGACCAATGCATCGAGCGGCCCGGCCGCGCGCGCCAGCGCAGGCGGCGCGTCCGGGTCGGAAAGATCGGCACTGATTGCCCCGGCCATTTGCGTGCCGCGATCCGAGAGCACGACCTCGGCGCCAGCCGCGCGCATCGCGGCCCCGATGGCCTGGCCCAGACCCCCGCTTGCACCTGTGACCAGCGCGCGCTTTCCTGCGAGCGAGAACAATTCGGTGCTCATGCCAGAAACTCCGCCGCCGCCGACCAGAACTTGTATGTCTGTGTCATGTCCCTTCCTCCCGTGCCAGGGGGCGCTCCATTTGGAAGCCGTCCCTGTCGTCAATTCGCGAGGGCAAAGGTTCCACCATCTTCTAAGTTAAACGCAGCATGTTTGAGCGGTGCGCGCATGGCGTCAATTTCGCCAAGTTGACAGCCCATCTCGACAGAGAGGTTCACAGACATATCCCAGACATAGCTTGTGGGGAAATTACGGAACATGCCAAACCCTCCCAGTTTTGATCATCGCTGGAAAACCCTAGCGGTGGATTTTGCATTTATGAAATTGTATATATAAATTGTGACTATTCACCGAATTGATGATTTGGCGCATCATGCGATTCAAAATGCTCGACCGCTATCTGTTGTCGGCGCTGGACAGATTGCCGCGCTGGGCGCGTCAGTCGCGCAGCGGATGAAAGGGCGATCAGCCAGTCTGTGATGTCGAATGCTCTCGATCGGTTGCGGCAGTGTTTTGAGGATACGCTTTTGGTGCAGGCTGCGGAAGTTTGCGGAGCAAAGACGGGAATAATCCAATGATTCAGGTGCCTTGAAACTGTCCTGATGCACCTTTGCACGCTCAGATAAATATATTCTCGCAGCCCCCCCCCGCGCGATGCTCTCAAAATATGGGGTCGGTTGCGTATGGAAAGAGACAGATCGTAAGCGCGCGCTTTATACCCTGACAGCCGTATAAGAGTGTTTCTTCGCAATGGGCAGACAACCAGCAGGCGTTCTGTTATCTTGTGAGTGTGCTCTTCAGAGGGAAATCCTATGCCAAATGGATTCGAGCCGCCGCGCCGTCTGCGCATTTTCGCATTTGATCCTTGGACGGCTATCCGACCGGGGAACAGAAATATTCGTGAAGTCACGATATCGATCCCCTCAGAATTTGACAAAATCGACCGTCGCGCGCCCTGTATCGGGCCGCAGGGCGAGTACCTGGAAGTTGTTGATTATGACCCGACAACCCGCCAGTTTTACCAGTCCATTGATCTGAACTCTCCAGAGGTGCTGTTCAATGACGGGCTTACGCCAGCGGCGGATGACCCCCGGTTTCATCAGCAAATGGTGTACGCGGTTGCGATGGAAACCATCAGGAATTTTGAACGCGCGCTTGGGCGCTATGTACTGTGGTCGCCGCGTAAAAAAGATGATGCCGGGCGCGAGGGCGACACCTATGTGGGAAGGTTGCGGATTTATCCGCATGCGCTGCGCGAGGCCAACGCCTATTACGACCCTGCAAAGAAAGCGCTTCTGTTCGGGTATTTTCAGCTTGATGCGCAAAGCCGCTCGGCGCCACCGGGCACATTGATGTTCACCTGCCTGTCACAAGATATCATTGTCCATGAAATGTGCCATGCGATCCTTGACGGGATGCATCCGCATTTCATCGAGCCTTCCAACCCTGACATGTTGGCTCTGCACGAGGCATTTTCTGATATCGTGGCCATTTTTCAGCATTTTTCATACCCCGAAGTCCTGCAAGATCAGATTGCGCGCACTGGCGGAGATCTGGAACGCCAAAGCCTGCTGGGCGCACTTGCGCAGGAGTTTGGCAAGGGGCTGGGGCGCAGTGGCGCGCTGCGCGATGCGATCGGGGGCTTTGCAAACGGGGAATGGCGCCCCCATGAACCCGATAATACTGCGCTGCACCGTGCAAACGGGCCACATGCGCGCGGTGCAATCCTTGTTGCGGCAGTGTTTCGCGCGTTTCTGAACATTAACCGGGGCCGGGTGGCCGATCTGTTTCGTATCGCATCGGGGGGCAGGGGCATTTTGCAGCCTGGCAGCCTTGACCCTGATCTTGTCGCGCGTCTGGCCAATGAGGCCGCGACATCTGCGCATCACATGTTGAATATCTGTATCAGGGCCATGGATTACGTGCCGCCTGTCAATGTCAGCTTTGGTGATTATCTGCGCGCGATCATCACTGCGGATTATGACCTTTTTCCAGAAGACAAGCATGGCTACCGCGCGGCGTTTCTGGAGGCATTTGCAGCATGGGGTATCGTCCCCAAGGGCATGCCGATTTTGTCTGAAGGAAGCTTGATCTGGCCCTTGTTGGACACAAGCGCTTTGGCGCAGACGGTGACAGATGATACACTTCAGGCAGATATCAGTGTGCTGGTGACGCGCCCTGACAAGCTGCTGGATGATTTGCGCGCCCAGTACCCGCAGCGCAATGGCCGCGACAACGATCTTATCACCGGGCTGGAATCTGACAAAAACGAATTGGTCAAAAGCCTCAACGAGGCTTTGCGCAAGCGTATGGCCGCGACAGGGAACGCGTCGCGCGCACAGGAGATGATGACAAAGGAAGGGTTGCTGCAACAGAATTTGCTTGAACTGGAATTCAC
This sequence comes from Roseinatronobacter sp., assembly GCA_022565265.1. GTDB lineage: Bacteria > Pseudomonadota > Alphaproteobacteria > Rhodobacterales > Rhodobacteraceae > Roseinatronobacter. The sequence goes on from JAIUNA010000289.1 coordinate 2,641, forward strand.
CACACCGCGGGAGGTCATTCATCATGCACGCAATTTCTATGCGCGGCTGTTCTGGGGAATCATTGTCAAACAACCAGAGGCCTTGTTGCAAACAATCGGAATCTGCATGCGCAAGGACGCGCCACAAACCATCAGCCGATCCCCGATAAATGATCTTCCTGCCATGCAGGTTCGGTCGGTTCGTGTGGCAAGCCGATTGGGCAATCGCGGCCATTTTGAGCGTGAATATGTCGTGGAGTTGGTGCAGTCGCGCGCAGGTTACCTTGACCGCGAGGTGCAGCGGCTTGCCGATGAAGGCCAGATGGCAGATGCTTTGGGCCTGTGGAATGCACAGAGCCGTTTTGTTCAGCTTACCACATTACGCCGCGATTTCGCCTATCGCACTGGCTGCACCTTGCTGATTGACACACGCAGCTTCCAAATACGCCGTGTGATCCGCACGCCTTACCGGATTGATGAGGACGCAGGGTTGGAACAGGTGCGCGTGCATTACGCCGCTGCGCGCAATACGCCGCGAAATGCCTTTGATGCCCCGGTCACATCTGCGCCGGCCAGTTTCGCGGCGCTGCACCGCCATGTTCATCATGGCCAATATCATGATGGGTGCTCGTGATGGCGCGCATGGCTCCGCCACGTTCGGGTGCAAAGATACGCATGTATCGGCATGGCCATGGCGATTGTTTTTTGCTTGCATTCGCAGGGCGCGACGGGCGCAAGTCGCGCCCTGTCTATGTGCTTATCGATTGCGGATTGAAAAACGGGTCTGAGGTTGATGCAAATATATCAGAGATCATCGAAGATATATCGGATGCGACGAACGGGCATATCGATATCGTCATTGTCACGCATGAGCATCAGGATCATGTCAACGGCTTCGCGCGCAGATCTCAGGGAAAGCGATTGTTTGAGGGTATCTCGGTTGGGCAAGTTTGGCTGGCATGGACAGAAACCGCCGAGGACGCGCTTGCCAATGAATTGCGCGATCGATTTAACGACACCCTACTCGCACTTGCCTTTGCCGAAGAACGCATGCGCAGCCTTCCCGGTTTGAATGCGCCGGCCACACGGGTAGATGAAATCGTCGAGACAGAAACAGGTGGTGCGTGCGCGGCACTTCGTGATGCCTTTCATGCGGCGCTGGCTGCAAACCCGCAGGCAGAGA
>JAIUNA010000290.1 GCA_022565265.1 Roseinatronobacter sp.
CAACCCAGGGCCGCGCCCGACCGCGGGGGGGCGCTTCTTCCGCCCATGGTCTGCACTTTATGGTGCAATCCCCTGTGACCCCGATCCCTGCGCAGGTGGCAGCAAAGCGCCCGCCCAAGGGGCGGTCGGGCGCTGCCCTGTGTTGCAAGGTTTGCGAGAGATGGCATCTCAATGGGCGCGACTGCCCAGCAATGCGCGGCTATCCCGACTTTCTGCATGCCCTCCCCATAGCGGCCCCTCAGGGCGCACCCTTCTGTCGGGCGGGAGTAATACCCGCAGCGGGTGCGGCTGCCATTTTGCCACACCAGAGGGCTATTGCCCCAATGCCTGCGCGTGAAATGCGATATGATCGGCCATAAAACTCGCCACAAAGAAATAGCTGTGATCATACCCCGCCTGCATGCGGAAAACCCCCGGCTGGCGGCGCGCGGCCATGGCCTCGGCCAAAGCCTCTGGGCGCAGCAAATCCAGAAACTGATCCGCCCCGCCCTGATCTATCAGCACCGGCCCGGCAAAGCCTGCTTCACGCATCAGAAGCGTTGCATCATGGCCCGCCCATGCGCTTTCATCCGCACCCAGATAGGCCGCGAATTGCTTGCGCCCCCAATCGCTGGCAGAGGGGTTGGCAATGGGCGCAAAGGCGGAAACAGAGGCAAAGCGCCCCGGCAGGCGCATGGCCAATGTCAGCGCCCCATGCCCGCCCATGGAATGGCCAGTAATCGCCTGCCTGTCTTCCTTCAGCGGGAAATTGGCCATCAGCACGCGCGGCAATTCGGTTGCGATATACTCCCACATCTGGAAATGCGCGGCCCATGGCGCTTGGGTCGCGTTCACATAAAACCCCGCGCCTTGGCCCAGATCATAGGCGGGATCATCTGCCACCCCGTCGCCGCGCGGCGAGGTGTCGGGAAACACCACCGCCAGCCCATGGCGGGCCGCGTGTTCCTGCGCATGGGCCTTTGTCATGGCGTTTTCATGGGTACATGTCAGCCCCGACAGATACCATAGCAGCGGCACAGGCTGGCGCTTGGCTTGCGGTGGCAAATACAGGCCGAATGTCATCTCGCAACCCGTTGTTTGCGCGGCATGCCGATATACGCCCTGCACCCCGCCAAAGGCTCTGTTTTCGGAAACTGTCTGCATGTTACCCTCCGTCTGGCTGCGCGGCCAACCTGTCAGAACCCTGTGACCCATGCAATCACTACCGGCACTGTGGCAATGCTTAGCAAAGTAGAGACAAGGATCGTGGCTGAGACGCGCGCAGGCCCTGCATTGTAATGCTGCGCCAGAATGAACACATTGCCCGCCACTGGCAGGGCGGCGGCGGCAATCAGCACGCCCGCCGATTGCGCATCTACCCCAAACAGCACCAGCGCGGCGAAAGCTGTCAACGCCGGGTGCAAGACCAGCTTGCCAAAGGACAGCCAGCTAACCACGGCCAAGCGCTCTACACGCTTATCCGCCAGTGAAGCCCCAATGGCGAACAGCGCGCAAGGCGTGGCAGCAGCGCCCAGAAGTGTCAGGAAATCATTGGCCAGCACTGGCACGCCCAAGCCCGTGCCCGACCATGCCAGCCCCAGCACCATGGCAACGACCATCGGGTTTTTGGCCACAGCCACCACCAGCTTGCGCGGCAAATCGCGATCCACCCGCCCATCGCGTGACAGCGTGATGATAATGGTAAACAGCGACGAAAACACGATCAGATCAATTGTCAGGATCAAAAGCACCATGGGAACAGACCCCGGCCCCAACAGCACAATCAGCAAGGGCACGCCCAAAAACCCCGTATTGCCGATGATAGAGCAATGCGCCTCTATCAGCGCCTCTTCCATCCGGGCGCGGCGCAAAAAGGCAATGCCCATTACCAGCACATACACGGCGGCACAGGCCCACAGATAGGCCGCCGCCGCGCGGGGGTTCAGCAGGTCGGACAGGCTAAGATTGGCGGCAAAGCCGAACAGCATGGCCGAAAGCGCGAAGTAAAAGACAAATTTCGTCAGATAGGCCGTGGCCTCGGCAGGGAAAAACCCGGCGCGCCCGGCCCCAAAGCCAAGCCCGATCAGCGCGAAAAACGGAAGGGTTTTCAGGAATATCTCGATCATGTCGCGAACCTGTTACCATGCGATTCTTGGCCATGCCATAGAGGGCCGCTTTTCCTTTTGCGCGCAAGCAGCTATCTATATCCCAACTGGGAGATGACATGACACAAATGGCCGCCGCGATCCGGCAAGGGCGCAAATATGATCAGGTGCTGGAAGGTGCGCGCCAGATTTTCGTGGCCATGGGCTATGAACGCGCCAGCGTAGACGAAATCGCGCGCGCTTCTGGTGTTTCGAAGGCCACGCTTTATGCCTATTTCCCCGAAAAGCGCCTGCTCTTCACCGAAATGTACCGGACAGAAATTTTGCGTCTGGCCGATTCGGCGGTAGAGCTGTCATCGCTCAGCCCGCCCGATATTGCCTTGCCAGAGGCCGCGCGGCGCATCATCGGCTATCTGACATCAGATTTCGCACTGGCCATGTATCGCATATGTGTGGCCGAATCGCCGCGCTTTCCCGAAATCGGGCAGGCATTTTATGAAAGCGGGCCAGAAATGGGCCGGGTGCGGCTGGGCTGTTATCTCAGCGCCATGCAGGCGCAGGGATTGTTGCATATTCCTGATATTGATCTGGCCGCAGATCAGTTTTTCCAACTGTGCCAGACGTCAATCGTGGATCGCATGGTCTGCGGCATTCAGCAGCGCTACAGCAGCGAAGAGATAGCGCGCATCGCAGATGGCGCGGTGCGGGTATTTTTGGCCGCTTACGGGAGGCGCGGATAACTGCGCAGCGAAAAAAGGGGCCGCAAGGCCCCTTTTCCCCGGTCATCCCGAAATACTTATTCTGCGAATTGCGCCAGATAGGCGTAAATATCTTCGGCAGAGCCGCGCAAACGGTGGTTCATGTTCGACCGCGCGCGCGAATCGCCTGTGACATCGCGCAAAAAGCCGCTGGGATCATTCACATAGGCAACAAAATTGGCCTCATCCCAGACACAACCACCCTCGCCCGCCGCAACGATCGCGCCAGAGAAACGCGCATAGCCATCATAGGCCCCGGCCTGACGCCCGGCCATGCCCCACAGGTTTGGCCCTGTCGGCGCAAGGCGCTGGATCACATCGCCTGCGGGCGCCACAATGCCATGGCAGCTTGCGCATTGGCGGAAATTCTGCTCGCCCTCAGTGGCATTGCCTGTGGTCTGAGCCTGCATGGCAGCAGGTGCCAACAGGCAAGCGGCCAAAGCGAAAGATTTTATTTTGGACATGAAAGCCCCCCTTGATCCCTGGGCTTGCGCCCGAATACATGGTGACAGCCGTTTTCGGCATGCCTGAGCATACACCTTACCCTCTGCCACACTCTTGGCGCAAGGCGACAAAATGGCACTTTTGCGTCACCTCTTCGTATAGCTCTCACATGTGACCTTCAGATAGGCCCGCACAGCCCCGAATTCCGAAAGCCTGCACATGCTCCGGCCCCCAGCCCTGCGCCCCCGGTATCAGATCATTTCGGCGCTGGGGATTGTGATGATCTTCACCTGGGGCAGTACCTATTATTTGATGGCGGTTCTGGCCGCGCCCATTTCGGCAGATACGGGCTGGAGCCTGAACGCCATTACCGGCGCACTCTCGGCCGGGTTGCTGAGTGCGGCGCTGATCTCGCCCCGTATCGGGCGGTTGATCGCGTGTTGGGGGGGGCGGCCTGTGCTGGCGCTGGGGGTAG
>JAIUNA010000291.1 GCA_022565265.1 Roseinatronobacter sp.
AATCATCCGCACCCATGCGCAGGCCCAGAACCTCGTCACTCTCATCATCCTTGGAGGTGAGAAAGATAATCGGCATCTGGGTTTTCTGGCGCAGGCGTTGCAACAATTCCATACCGTCCATGCGCGGCATCTTCATGTCCAGCACAGCCATATCCGGCATCTTGCGACTGAAGGCGTCAAAGGCGGCCTGCCCGTCATTATAGGTCTCCACCTCAAATCCCTCAGCCTCAAGGCAAATGGAAACGCATGTCAGAATATTTCTATCGTCATCGACCAATGCGATTTTAGACATAAGCCTGTCCTTCTCTCTCTGCTCAGGGTGGCACTTTTGCCATATTTTTGCCACATAATCGCCCAGACACCCAAAAGAGGCAATAAAAATCTCTTTAGTTTGGGTTTGGGCAGTGCGATTCGCGGCGGCACAGTGCGAAACGGCAACAGTCAGTTTGCTGACAGATTGTTTATGTTGCGCTAACGCAGGGTTGATTGCGCTAACTCGCACAATCGAGCCTATGCTTTGCCATAATCGTGGTGCTATAGGCATGGCTATCCACAATGTCACCGCCCTTTCGGGCTAATTCGTGCTACAGATTGAACCTCGGATCACGCGCCATATGGAGCAGTCAACATGACATCACCCCGCGTCAACCCGGAAAAACGCCTTGAAAATCAGGGAATTGTCGGTGTTTCAAAAGCTTATTACAACCTGCTGGAACCCGCGCTGATTGAAGTCGCGATCAAGCGCGGCGAAGGCAATCTGGGCCTTGGCGGTGCGTTTCTGGCCCAGACAGGCACGCATACGGGCCGCTCGCCCAAGGATAAATTCGTCGTTCGCACGCCAACGGTCGAGGATAAAATATGGTGGGAAAATAACACCCCCATGACACCACAGCATTTTGACGCCCTGCATGCCGATATGCTGGAGCATGTCAAAGGCGGAGAGTTATTTGTCCAAGACCTGTATGCAGGGGCAGACCCCGCGCATCGGCTGGATGTGCGCGTCATTACAGAACTGGCATGGCATGGCCTGTTCATCCGCCATCTTCTGCGCCGCCCAGAGGCCGCAGAACTGGCCGATTTTGTGCCAGAATTCACAATCCTTAACTGCCCCAGCTTCAAGGCCGATCCTGCGCGCCATGGCTGCCGGTCTGAAACAGTGATTGCGCTGAATTTCGAAAAAAAGCTGATCCTGATCGCAAACACCGCCTATGCGGGTGAAAACAAGAAATCCGTTTTCACATTGCTGAATTACCTGCTGCCCGAAAAGGGCATTATGCCCATGCATTGCTCTGCCAATCACGGGCTGGATGATCCAGAGGATTCCGCCGTGTTCTTTGGCCTGTCGGGCACAGGCAAAACCACCCTTTCGGCAGACCCTGCACGCATTCTGATTGGCGATGACGAACATGGCTGGTCAAATAGCGGTATCTTCAATTTTGAAGGGGGCTGCTACGCCAAAACCATCAATCTGGATGCCGATGCAGAACCGGAAATCTACGCCACCACCCACCGCTTTGGCAGTGTGGTGGAGAATATGGTCTTCGATCCCGATACGCTGGAACTGGATTTCACAGATGACAGCCTGACCGCCAATACCCGCGTGGCCTATCCGCTGGATGCGATTTCAAACGCGTCCAAAACCTCGCTTGGTGGGGTTCCGCGCAATATCATTATGCTGACATGCGATGCGTTTGGCGTGCTGCCCCCCATTGCGCGCCTCACACCGGCACAGGCAATGTATCACTTCCTGTCTGGCTTCACCTCCAAAGTGGCGGGAACCGAACAGGGCGTGACAGAGCCGCAACCCACCTTTTCCACCTGCTTTGGTGCGCCTTTCATGCCGCGCCGCCCCGAAGTTTATGGCAAGCTGCTGCAAGAGAAGATTGCACAGTTTGGCGCGGATTGCTGGCTGGTCAATACAGGCTGGACAGGGGGCGCTTATGGCACAGGCTCGCGTATGCCGATCAAGGCCACACGCGCCCTGCTAAGTGCCGCGCTGGACGGGTCGCTGAAGGATGTGGAATTCCGGCGCGATCCGAATTTCGGCTTTGATGTGCCAGTATCCGTGCCCGGCGTTGCCGATGTGCTGCTAGACCCGCGCCGCACATGGGCCAGCCCCGAAGCCTATGACCGTCAGGCCGCAAAGCTGGTGGGCATGTTTGCCGAAAACTTCGCGCAATATGTCCCTTTCATTGATGATGAAGTGAAACAGGCCGCAATCGGGTAATCCGCACGCAGGCCAAGCAAAAAGCCCCGCCAGAAATGGCGGGGCTTTTTATTTCGGTTGCAAAACCAGCCATCAAGACCCGGATGCGCGCCGATACCATTGCGCAATCTGCTGGCGGGCCTCGTCATCCATCAAGACAGTGCTGCCCGGTGGCATGGCATGGGATATGCCCGATTGCAGATAGATCACCTGCGCCGCCCGCGCGACCTCTGCCTCTGTCTCCAACACCACCCCCTTGGGCGCCCAGTGCAGCCCCGGCCAAAGTGGCTCTTGCGCGTGGCACATGGAACAATGGCCCACCACTGTCCAATAGACATCTTCAAATTCGGGATCATCAACAAAGCGGGCAACAGAGGGCGGCAGGCTGGCCAGCTCTTCTTCCGCGCGCTCATTTTGGCCAAGCGTAGAGAGCAGGACAATCGCCACAAACAGCGCAGTCGTGGCCACCCATGTCCACCATTTATAGCCCCCGCCCAAATGCAGCGTGTTGAAGAAATGCCGAATCGTCACCCCCATCAGGAACACCAGCCCCGCAATCAGCCAGTTATATTCCGATGCAAAGGACAGCGGGTAATGGTTGGACAGCATCAGAAAGATGACAGGCAGGGTAAGGTAATTGTTATGGGTAGAGCGCTGCTTGGCAATCTTGCCGTATTTCGCATCCGGCACGCGCCCTGCGCGCAGATCAGCGACCACGATTTTCTGGTTGGGGATGATAATGAAAAACACATTGCCCGACATGATGGTGGCGGTAAACGCCCCCAGATGCAGCAGCGCGGCGCGGCCTGTGAAAACCTGCGTATAGCCCCATGCCATGATCACCAGAAGCACGAACAGCAAAACCATCAGCCGTGTATTATCCTCGCCAAAGCGGGATTTGCACAACAGGTCATAAATCACCCAGCCCAAAGCGAGAGAGGCCAGCGAAATTCCCACCGCCTGCCACACCGCCAGATCAGCTTTGGCGCTGTCGATCAGGTAAAATTCTGCCCCAACATAATAGACCAGCGCCAGCAGCACAAAGCCTGACACCCATGTCATATAGCTTTGCCATTTGTGCCAGATCAGATGCTCTGGCAGGAAATCGGGCGCGACCAGATATTTCTGGATGTGATAAAACCCCCCGCCATGCACCTGCCATTCCTCGCCATGGGCGCCGGGCGCAAGGTTGGGGGATTTGCGCAACCCCAGATCCAGCGCGATGAAGTAAAAGCTCGCCCCGATCCATGCCATGGCCGTAATCACATGCAACCAGCGAAACGCAAATTCCGCCCAAGCCCCCCAGACCGCCAGTTCCAGCATGTTTGCATCCTTTCTGTTCGCGTGCAGCTTTAGCCTATACCGCCTTGCGGCTTTCTGTTAATTCCAGAAAACACCCAGCACTTTCAAACTCAGACGGAAAATCGCCATGGCCTA
>JAIUNA010000292.1 GCA_022565265.1 Roseinatronobacter sp.
CCATGAAGAACCGTCCGGCGTTGCCCGCCCGAGGGGGGCCACGCCCGGGGCAGGCAACAACCGCAGTTCATGGCTGGAAGCGCGCGAGGCCGAAGCGCGCGAGCTGGGCTATGCGCGCCAGCCCTATGTACTGATCGGCGGGGGCGGCCAGGGGGGCATTGCGCTGGGCGCGCGCCTGCGTCAGCTTGGCGTGCCCACGATCATCGTGGAAAAGAATGATCGCCCCGGCGATAGCTGGCGCAAGCGGTATAAATCGCTCTGCCTGCATGATCCGGTTTGGTATGATCATCTGCCCTATATCAAATTTCCCGAAAACTGGCCCATCTTCTCGCCCAAGGACAAAATTGGCGACTGGCTGGAAATGTATACCCGCGTGATGGAGCTGAATTACTGGACGCGCAGCAGCTGCAAATCCGCCAGCTATGACGCGGCGACCAAAGAATGGACAGTTATTGTCGATCGCGATGGCGAAGAGGTGACGCTGAAGCCCAAACAGCTTGTGCTGGCCACCGGCATGTCGGGCAAGGCCAATCTGCCGGAATTTCCGGGTATGGAGCGGTTTAAGGGCGATCAACACCATTCCTCGCGCCATCCTGGCCCGGATGCCTATCGCGGCAAGAAGGCTGTGGTTATCGGCTCGAACAATTCAGCCCATGATATCTGCGCGGCGCTGTGGGAAAATGATGTCGATGTCACCATGGTACAGCGTTCATCCACGCATATCGTGCGCTCGGACACGCTGATGGATATCGGGCTTGGCGCGCTCTATTCGGAAGAGGCCGTGCGCAATGGCATGACCACGGAAAAGGCCGATCTGATCTTTGCCTCGCTGCCTTACCGAATATTGCATGAATTCCAGATCCCGCTTTATGACAAAATGCGCGAAGTGGATGCAGAATTTTATCAGGGGCTTGAAAAGGCCGGGTTCTGGCTGGACTGGGGCGCGGATGGATCGGGCCTGTTCATGAAATACCTGCGCCGTGGCTCGGGGTATTACATTGATATCGGTGCAAGCCAGCTGATCATCGATGGCGAGATAAAGCTTGCCCATGGCAATGTCGGCGAGATTGTGGAAGACGGGGTTGTGCTGGAAGATGGCACAAAGCTTGACGCTGATCTGATCGTTTATGCCACGGGCTATGGCTCTATGAATGGTTGGGCCGCAGATCTGATCGGCCAGGATGTGGCCGACAAGGTGGGCAAATGCTGGGGGCTAGGCTCTGACACGCCCAAAGACCCCGGCCCCTGGGTTGGCGAGCAGCGCAATATGTGGAAACCCACACAGCAAGAGGCGCTATGGTTCCACGGCGGCAATCTGCACCAGTCGCGGCATTATTCGCAATTCCTGTCGCTGCAACTCAAAGCGCGGATGGAAGGGATCGAAACACCTGTCTATGGCGTTCCTGATACCTATCATCTTGGCTAGAGCGCTTTCAGCAGAAGTTGACAGACTTTTCGGCTCGAAATTGCGACAAAACAAAGAGCTGAAGCTTTCGGTGTTTCAAGAAAAACCGATACGCCTCTCCTCTGGCGCGGCAGTTGCCGCGCCAGCATCCTGTGTGACAGGGCGCAAGGCAAAGTGCCCCCTCTGCCACGCGCCAAGGCCGAACAAGCAAGCAGGCCCGGCCAGCCGCCGCGCGCTGGCGGGTGCGGATTGGGACGGCGCGCTTTGGTTCGCGGGAGAGGCGGCCTCGGAGCAGTATTTCGGCACGGCGCATGGCGCGGTTTTATCCGGGCGCGCGGCGGCAAAGGCTGTGCTTGCAGGCAGGTGAGCGCGCGGAGATTGCCCTTGCGTGCGGTTTTGCTTTCATGCGACCTTTCCAGCACATATCGCCCAGAGAACCAATGCCCCATCTTCGCACCCTGTTTGTGGCAAGCATCTGCGCTGTCACGCTGGCCATCCCGCCGCGCGCTGCCTTGGCAGGTGAGGTGCTTGTCTTTGCTGCGGCCAGCCTGACAAATGCCCTGACTGCCGTGGCCGAAACATGGCAGGCCGATACAGGGCAGCGTGTGATCCTGTCTTTTGCCGGGGCATCGGCCCTTGCGCGCCAGATACAGGAAGGCGCACCTGCCGATATCTTCATCTCTTCCAGCCCCGATTGGATGGATGCGCTGGAGGATTCGGGCGATCTGCGCATAGGCACGCGGCGCGATATTCTGGGCAACAGGCTGGTACTGATTGCCCATGGCCGCGATGTGGCGCCCGTGGCGATAGATGAAACCCTTGATCTGGCCGCCATGCTGGGCAATGGGCGGCTGTCCATGGCCCTGACACAGGCCGTGCCTGCGGGCATATATGGCCGCGCGGCGCTGGACTATCTGGGGCTGTGGGAAAGGGTGGCCCCGCTGGTGGCGCAATCGGATAACGTGCGCGCGGCGCTGGCCTTTGTGGCGCTGGGCGAAGCGCCGTTGGGGATTGTCTATGCCACAGATGCGGCCGTGTCTGATGCTGTCAGCGTCATTGGCACGTTCCCGGCCCATAGCCATCCGCCAATCACCTATCCGGCTGCGATTACCGCGCAAAGTGCGGGCGCAGGCGCGGCGGCCTTTCTGGAATACCTGACATCTGATCCCGCGCGCGCAATCTGGGCCGCCCATGGCTTTGGCATGCCAGACTGATGTGGGGGGAATGGGCAAACTGGCTTGGCCCGGACGAGTGGCAGGCAGTGCGGCTCTCGCTTCGGGTTGCATTCTGGGCCACGCTGCTAAGCCTGCCCTTGGGAATAGCCGTGGCCTATATTCTGGCGCGGTGGGAATTTCCCGGCAAGCAGGTGCTCAATGGGCTTGTGCATATGCCGCTGATCCTGCCGCCCGTGGTAACGGGCTATCTGCTGCTGATAACCTTCGGGCGGCGCGGCGCAGTGGGGCAATTTCTGGACGAATGGTTCGGGATCGTGCTGTCCTTTCGCTGGACAGGGGCCGCTGTGGCTGCGGCTGTGATGGCCTTTCCGCTGATGGTGCGCGCCATCCGGCTGGCAATAGAGGCGGTTGACCCGAAACTGGAAGAGGCGGCCAGCACGCTGGGGGCCTCTCGCCTCTGGGTGTTTGTGACTGTCACCTTGCCGCTGATCCTGCCGGGCATCATTGCGGGGGCAATTCTGGCCTTTGCCAAGGCGATTGGCGAATTTGGGGCGACAATTACATTCGTATCCAACATCCCCGGCCAGACCCAGACCATCCCTTCGGCCATCTATGCGTTTTTGCAAGTGCCGGGCGGGCAAGAGGCTGCAACGCGGCTGGTGATTGTAGCGATTGTGATTGCCATGCTGGCGCTGTTGCTGTCTGAAATCATCGCCCGCCGTGTGGCCCGTCTGGTGGGGGGGAAATGATGCTGGACATTCAGGTGCAGCATCAGTTTGGGGGGTTCAGTCTGGATGTGGCTGTCACGGCCCCGCCGGGGGTGACAGTGCTGTTTGGCCCGTCAGGATCGGGCAAGACCACGCTTGTCAATGCGGTTGCCGGCCTGTTGCGCCCCGATATGGGCCGGATCGTGGCCGGGGATTGGGTGCTGGTGGATACGCAAGCGCGCCACTGGCTGCCCCCGCACCGCCGCCGCATTGGCTATATCTTTCAGGAAGGGCGCCTGTTTCCGCATCTGAGCGTGCGCCAGAACCTGCTCTATGGGCGC
>JAIUNA010000293.1 GCA_022565265.1 Roseinatronobacter sp.
GATCGTCGGCCACATATGCCCGGCCTGCCCCAAAACGCTGGCACAAATCATCGGCCAGGTCTTTTGCGCGGGCGGTATCGGTATCATACAAGGCCAATGCGCCAACCCCCTCGGCCATCAGGGCATGGGCTACCGCAGCCCCTGCGCCGCCTGCACCAATCTGCAACACGCGTTCTCGCGCAACCCCCGGCAGAGAGGTACGAAACCCTTGCGCAAAGCCCCAGATATCAGTGTTATGCCCAAATCGGCGGCCATCGCGAAACACAACTGTATTTACCGCCCCCACTGCACGGGCGTTTTCTGACAACTCATCCAGCAAAGGCAAAATCTGTTGTTTGAACGGGTAAGTCACATTCAAACCGGTGAAGCCCATGAATTCTGCGTACTGCAGGATATCGGCCAAAGGGGCATCAGCGCGCAGGCTGTCGGTATCAAGCTTGCGATAGATATAACGCAGCCCCAGCCTTTCGCCTTCGCGTTCATGCATCAAAGGGGTACGCGACGCCGCGATTCCCGCCCCGATCAAACCAATCAACACCGGCGCTGCCGACGGTGTGACAGGGGGCTTTTTAAGTGCGGAAAGGGTGCTCATGGTTGCGCTCTGGTTCTGATTCCGATTATAGTTTTGAACTATCCGGTTAATTGTGTCAATAATTATGTACCAGACAGTTAAATCTTGACTGTGACGACGGAGATCATCATTTGGGACAGGGCAGATGACGCAGCAGGACAAGACAAACCGCGCAAGCTGGAAACAAAATCCAGAGGCCGTGCAAGCTAATATTCTGGCTGTTGCAACCGAAGAATTTGCGGAACATGGCTTGGCAGGCGCGCGCATGGATGAAATCGCAGCGCGCACGCGAACGTCAAAGCGCATGATTTACTATTATTTCACCGATAAAGAGACACTCTACCAGCGCGTTCTGGAAAACGCCTATCGCAAGGTGCGCATGGAAGAAGCGGCCTTGGAACTGGCGTCTCTCAGCCCTCCGGATGCGCTACGGCGGCTTGTGGAATTCACCTTCGATCATCATTGCGCGAATGAAGTGTTCATCCGCCTTGTTATGATCGAAAACATCCACAAGGCCAAACATCTCTCTGGTTCCGAACTGATTGCCCATGTCAATGCAAGCGCGATCGATAGCCTTGCGCAGATTTGCGACAGGGGCCGCGCCAAGGGAAGCTTGCGCGCCGATATCAGCCCGCTGGAACTGCACTGGCAAATCAGCGCGCTGTGTTTTTTCAACGTGTCCAACCGCTTTACATTTGGAAAGAATTTCGGGCCGGAACTGTTTGAAGCCAGCGGGCAGCAACGGCTGCGCACAATAATTGCCGATACGATCCTGACATTCATGACAGCCACCGCCACAGACTAGCCGCCACGCACAACCCGCCCCTGCCCCGCGAAGCCGGGGATCGGCCTGTATACTGCGCGCGCTTAGACAGGGAATGGCCCCCTCGCAGGACTGGGGCAGTGTGGGAAGCTACACGATTAGTCTTTCGCAACGTCCCCAAAAGCAGGGGTAGCGCCTGTAAGCAATTGCAAAACCATAGAGATATGGCTTTCGCGGATACGCCGTATCGGAACAAGCGCCTCTCCATCTGCAAATGTTGCAGTTATTTCACGCTCCATCTGCATGAAAACGACAGGGCCAATGATCAGTTGGCGCAGCGCCACGGCATCAACCGGCAGAAAACAGCCCCGCGCGATCCCATCCTCGATCATCCCCGTCAACAGCCCGTAATGGCGCGCAATGAACCCGTCATAGAATGCGCGCGCCACTTCAGGAATGCGCGGCGCAACTTCTGCGATCAGCGGGGCCATGCGCCCGACAACAGTTGTTGTGTTCACGCGGTATATCTCTTCCATCGCGGCGCGAATGCGATCGGGGTCAGACAGGTTGGGATCGTCGCGGATATCCTCCAGCCGCTTGAGAGCGCCAAGAAACCCCTCTGACACACAGGCGACAAACAGATCGTGTTTGGACGGAAAATGGTGGTAGAGGCTGGCTTTGCGAATGCCCACCGCCCCGGCCAGATCGGCCATAGATGTGCCCGAATATCCATGCGTGAGAAACGCGTCAGTGGCCAAGGCCAGAATTTCAGCGCGCCTGTCGCCAGATTTACCACTTTCAAGATCCACCATTGACAGTTCACCTCACTTTGCTAAATACCTACCTATCGGTCGGTTGGCTGCTATGCTCCAAAGATAAGGCAGACAGATGAAAAAGCAACTCTTGATCACGTCAGGCACTATGGTCGCAATTCTGGGGGCGATTGGCCTGTTCCAGCCTGCGGCAAGCACTGGCCCGGCCATCGCGCATGTCGAAATCGGCACTGCCCTGCCACCCATGGTGCGTACTCAGCTGGTGGAAAGCGCCCCTGACAAATTGTCACGCCCATTCTTTGGCCGGGTGCGCGCGCGTGAAACTGTTGATCTGGCATTGCAGGTTGGCGGCACGCTGGAACGGCTGATCCCGGAAGAGGGCATGGCGGTTGGACGGGGCACAGTTATCGCCCAACTCCGGCTTGACAGCTTTGAACGCGCAGTAGCCCGCGCCGAGCTACAGCTGGACATGGCCACGCGCGACGCCGCGCGCGCGCATGAACTGGCCGAAAGGGCCGCAGCACCCACCAGCCGCGCTGAAGATGCCGAAACCGCGCGCGCTTTGGCCGAAGTTGCCTTGCGTGATGCACGTGCCGCGCTCAACGATGCTACTTTGACAGCGCCGTTTGACGGGCTTGTGGCCGCGCGCATGGTGGCAGAGCATTCCAGCATTGCCCCCGGTCAACCTGTGCTGCGCCTGCATGACATGTCCCAGCTTCGCGTAGAGATTTCAGTACCCGAACGGCTGCTGGCCCGCACAGGCCAACTGGAGACGCTGCGCTTTGCCGCCGATCTGCCGCAAGGCACAATCCCGTTGCAGCCTGTATCATTCCAACCAGAGACCGCCCGCGTGGGCCAATCTTTCCGCGTAACACTTGCCTTGCCGGACGGGGCCGGGGCGGGCTTGTTGCCCGGCGCATCCCTTACAGTTACTGCGGCCATCCCTGCCCCACAACGCAGCATTTCCGTTCCATCCGAGGCGATATTTGCCGCAAATGATCGCAGCGCCTCGGTCTTTGTGCTGGCCGGGACGGAAGAGATGCTTCATGTTCGCCAGATGCCCGTCACGGTTGTCGCGCCCAGCGGTTCGGGGCTGGAAGTGCAGGGCCTGCCCATAGGGGCAGAGATTGTGACAGCCGGGGCGCACCGCCTGCGCGAAGGCCAGCACGTGCGCCGCTTCTCGCCGCTTAGCTTTGTCGAACGCTGAGGGGGGATGACATGAACATTGCACGCACCGCAATAGAACGCCCGCTATATACTTGGCTGCTGATCCTGTTTTGCCTGTTCGGCGGGCTTGGCGGCTATTTTGCTGTGGGCAAGCTGGAAGATCCCGCCATCACGCTGAAATCCGCGCTTGTCATAACACCTTGGCCCGGCGCAACCGCCGCAGAACTGGCAACCCAGGTCTCGGAAGTGCTGGAAAGCGAAATCCAGCGCTTGGACGAAATCGATTTCATCA
>JAIUNA010000294.1 GCA_022565265.1 Roseinatronobacter sp.
GCGCCGGGACCATCACTCCTTCGGGCCGATCATCTGCTCGGGGCGGACCACACGATCAAAGGTTTCCTCATCGACGAAGCCCAGCCGGATGGCCTCTTCCTTCAGGGTGGTGCCGTTTTTATGCGCGGTCTTGGCCACTTTGGTCGCGTTGTCATAGCCGATTGTCGGCGCAAGCGCTGTCACCAGCATCAGCGATTCTTTCATCAGCCTGTCAATGCGTTCAACATTGGCCTGTGTGCCCACCACCATATTATCGGTGAAGCTGGATGCAGCATCGCCCAAAAGCTGCATGGATTGCAGCACATTATAGCTCATCATCGGGTTATAGACATTCAACTCGAAATGGCCCTGCGACCCTGCAAAGCCCACCGCCGCATCATTGCCCATCACATGAGCGCATACCATTGTCAGCGCTTCGGCCTGTGTGGGGTTTACTTTGCCGGGCATGATGGAACTGCCGGGTTCATTTTCCGGCAATATCAATTCCCCAAGGCCAGAGCGCGGGCCAGAGCCAAGAAGCCGCATGTCATTGGCAATCTTGAACAGGCTGGCAGCCACGGTTTTCAGCGCGCCAGAGAACATGACCATCGCATCATGCGCGGCCAAAGCCTCGAATTTATTGGGGGCGGTGACAAAGGGCAGGTCGGTGATTTCGGCCAGATGGGCGGCTACTTTCACATCCCAGCCCTTGCGGGTGTTCAGCCCTGTGCCAACAGCCGTGCCGCCCTGTGCCAGCTCGTAGATATGAGGCAGGCACATATTCACCCGCGCGATCCCCATTTTCACCTGATGGGCATAGCCGCCAAATTCCTGCCCCAGTGTCAGGGGCGTGGCATCCTGTGTATGGGTGCGGCCGATCTTGATGATATCCTTGAATTCCTCGGATTTCGCGGCCAAGGCTGCATGCAGCTTGTGCAGCCCCGGCAACAGCACATCGCGCGCCAGCATGCCGATGGCTACATGCATCGCGGTTGGGAATGTGTCATTCGAGGATTGGCCCATATTCACATGGTCATTGGGGTGAACAGGGTCTTTTGATCCCAGAGTGCCGCCCAATATCTCGATCGCGCGATTCGAGATCACTTCATTGGCGTTCATGTTCGATTGCGTGCCCGACCCCGTTTGCCACACGACAAGGGGGAAGTTGTCATCAAACTTGCCCTCGAATACCTCGCGCGCGGCCTGCACCATGGCTGTGCCGCGCGTGCTGTCCAGTGTGCCCTGTTCCATATTCACCAGCGCGCAGGCCCATTTGATCGCACCAAGCGCGCGGATAATGGGCACGGGTTGGCGTTCCCAGCCAATCGGGAAATTCAGGATAGAGCGCTGTGTCTGCGCGCCCCAATATTTGTCAGAGGGCACTTCGAGCGGGCCGAAGCTGTCGGTCTCACGGCGGGTAGCGGTCATGCGCAGGCTCCTTGCAGCATTTATCTGCCGCAGTCCTTAGCCCGTGCCATTGGGAAAATCAATCGGCATGCCACGGCATACCAAATGCTTGCGCAAGCACACCATTATTTGCGGAAGCGATCCAGACTGACAACTTCTCCGCTTTTTTCTGCGGGCTTGGCATCTTCCATCATGGGCGCTTCGTCATCGTCGTCATCATCATCATCGTCATCATGATGCAATTCAAACCGCAGGCCGAATTCTACCGAAGGATCAACGAAAGTAGAGATGGAATCGAAAGGAATATAAAGCGGTTCTGGCGAATTGCCAAAATTGAGCGTGATCGCAAACCCTTCATCATCCACAAGCAGATTGTCGAACCAGTGCTGCACGACAAGGGTAATCTCTTCCGGGTAGCGCTGGCGCAGCCAATCGGCCATCTGCATGCCGGGATGGGTGGTGTCAATCGTGATAAAGAAATGGTGCTCGCCGGGCAAACCATGCTGCGCAACCTCGTCCATCACCCTGCGGATCAAACCCCGCATGGCGTCATGCATCAGATTGCCATACTCAATTCCGCGACTCATGCGCCCTCTCTTCCTTACAGGCCAAGCATAGGGGTTTCAGACACGATGAAAACCCCTGTCGCAAGAGCTAAATCAAAATTTCTGCATCTGCGCGTTGGTTGCGCGCGCAAAGGGCGCAGCGCGCAGGGCGGGCAAGAAAAAGGGGCGCTCTGAGCGCCCCTTCTCACAACCGGATTGCCTGCACGATTACATGCGCGCGGCAACGTTTTCCCAGTTTACCAGCTTCTCAAGGAAGTTTGTCAGATAGGCGGGGCGTTTGTTGCGGAAATCAATGTAATAGCTGTGTTCCCACACATCGCAGCCCAAAAGCGCTGTCTGGCCAAAGCAGAGCGGGTTTACGCCATTTTCTGTCTTTGTCACTTTCAGCGACCCGTCCTTGTCTTTTACCAGCCAGCACCAGCCAGAGCCGAACTGGCCTGCGCCTGCGGCCGAAAATGCCTCTTTGAAGGCATCGACAGAGCCAAAGCGTTCGACCAGTGCTTTATCCAACTCGCCCGGCATGCCTGCTTGGCCCGGCCCCATCATTTCCCAGAATTGCACATGGTTCCAATGCTGGCTGGCATTGTTGAAAATGCCAGATTGCGCCACTGCGCCTGCCTGATATGTGCCGGTGATCACATCTTCCAGCGATTTGCCTTCCCATTCGGTGCCGGCAATCAGCTTGTTGCCGTTATCGACATAGGCTTTGTGGTGGATATCGTGGTGGAATTCCAGCGTCTCTGCGCTCATGCCAAAGGCGGCAAGAGCATCATGCGCATAGGGAAGATCGGGAAGGGTAAAGGCCATGGTTTCCTCGTCTGTGGTTATGGTTTCGTTGCCCTGAATAAGGGCCTTACCCCCCTCAAGGTCAAGGGGCAGGGACAAATAAGTCGGGGCTTTCAGGCATAAAGCCCCGGCTCAGAGCCGGGCGCGGAAGCGGTGGAAAGCAGATCAAACATATACCCCGCGACAGAGCGGAAACAGACAAGATGCACCTCTTGCGGGCCGCTGACCCAGATCGCGGCGGCCACTTGGGCCGCGCGGGTGCGCCGGATTTCGCCCTCGGCTAGCGCGCCAAAATCCACCGGGCACAGCTTTGCCAGTGCATCGCGCCAGCCCGGCCCGGAGAGGGTGAAGACTGCCCGCGCATCTGAGACATTGGCAACTGTGGCAAATTCTCCCGCCAGTGCCTGTGCAAGCGTTGCCACCAGTGCAGGGGCCTGCGCATAGGGGCACAGGAGCAACACCTCGTCCGGCGACATCCAGGCCAGCGCGTAGCCCTGTGCCTTCGTCACCTTGCGTTGGGACGGCAGGGCGCAGCCGGTTGCAGCCTGCAAGGCCGCCGCCAGCGTGCCAGAAGCCAGATCGCCGCGCAGGGTGATCATGCCCTGCAAGCCCGCCTCGCGCAGTTGCACAAAGCCCGAATATTCCGCGCCGGGCAGCGCGCTTGTGGCCAGATCAGACATTTTGCTTTGCCCCGTCCTTGTCATAGAAAACCGGATCGACAATGCGCGCCGTGATCCGCGTCTTGCCCTCGCCTGCAAAGCTGAGCCCATCGCCCATGCGCGCGCGCCCGCGCTCCACCCGCCCCAGCGCGA
>JAIUNA010000295.1 GCA_022565265.1 Roseinatronobacter sp.
CTATGCAAATCGAACAGCAATATGGTTCTTTGTTCTGCTTTCTGTTCCAGCTGTTGTATTCACTTTTGCGATGCTCGGAAGAATTCCGCTATTTATAGGAATTGGGTCGTTATTTGGCGGGGGGGGAGACATCTCAATGCATGCTGCAAGGCAAATGAATACCTTGCAGCACAGAAGTGGAGATACTGTTTATTTTGGGCAAGGTTATCTGAGGCAGATATATGCTGTTGTGAGTCCAGTTTTTCTTGTCGCACTTTTCGTTTTTGATCGACTGCGTCCAAATAGCTCGAAGAGCCTGTTAGTTTTTATGGTAATGGTGTTTCTGGTTCTTGCTGCCGCATTGAATGGGCAGATTTGGATTGCCATACACGTTATTCTTCTTTTTTTGATGGGTAAGTATTTTGTTATCCTGTCATCTGGGAGGAAAATAAAAGAGTATTCCTTGATCTTTAGGGGGCTACTGGGTTACCTTGCTCTCGTCGGATTTGTTTTTGCATATAGATACCTTCAATCCATTCAGGGAAGGGAGTTTGAAGACTTCATCTTCGATACTCTCAGAAGAATTTATTCTGCTGGTGGGGTTGAGCTTTTTGGTATTTTTCCTTCTTCAGAGGGCTTTCGCTATGGCGCAACCTGGCTGAACGACCTGCGCGGAATGCTCCCTGGATCAATTCAGAGTTTCGCTTACGAAGTTCACTATCTGGTTCATGGAGGCGCTTGGGGATTCACGCTAAGCCCGGGAATTGTCGCTAGTAGCTATGTGAACTTTGGGTTTATCGGCGTATTCGGCGTAGGATTTTCTTTCACTTGGTTGTTCACACTGATTTTCAGCAGGCTGATCAATAGCGGAAGCGCGGTAAAGATTGCTATTTCAATTTACGTGTCTCATCGATTTACGATGGCGATGCCGGGAGATTTCACAAATTATGTTGTTTGCCTAGTCACTGCGGCGATGATGTACCTGAGTTATGTACTGCTGAATTCATTTATTCGTCAGGTTCTTGGCAGAAAGAATGCAGGTAATCGGTCAGAGGCTTTGGGATAGCGACAATGACCTTCCTCATCCTTGCCTCATCCCCCCGTTCGCTCTGCAATTTTCGCGGTTCGTTGATCGAAGCGATCTTGGCAAGAGGCCATACTGTGCATGCCTGCGCGCCGGGTCTTTTGTCGGATCAGCCGACCCGCGACTGGCTGGAGGCACGCGGTGTCACCTGTCATGATGCGCCATTCGCCCGGACCGGCCTTAACCCGATCAGCGACCTGCGTGCGTTGCTGCACCTGACGCGGCTGATGCGGCGTGTCCGGCCGGATGTGTGTCTCGGCTATACCATCAAGCCGGTGATCTGGGGCCTGCTCGCTGCCCGCCTTGTGCGTGTGCCCCGCCGTGTCGCGTTGATTACGGGCCTTGGCTATGCCTTTACCGGGCAGGCCAGTGGCAAGCGCGCGGTCATCCAGCATATCGCGCGGCGGCTGTACAAGCTTGCGCTGCGCGGCGCGCATATGATCGTTTTTCAGAACCATGATGACCCCGCAGACATGTCCCGACACGGCATTCTGCCCCGCAGCGTGCCGGTTGAGGTTGTGAACGGTTCGGGGGTTGATCTGGCTGCGTTCCCGCCGCGCGATTTACCGGACGGGCCGATACAGTTTTTGCTGATCGCGCGACTGTTGGGCGACAAGGGCATTCGTGAATATGCCGCTGCGGCAGCCATGCTGGCACCCAGATGGCCCGGCGTGGGCTTTCATCTGGTCGGCGGGCTGGACCCGAACCCGGATGGTATTGCACGGGACGAGGTCGAAGGGTGGGTGCGCGCAGGCCATATGATCTGGCATGGCCCGCTTGATGAGGTGCGCGCAGCCCTTGCTGCGTGCCATGTCTATGTGTTGCCCAGCTACCGCGAGGGCACGCCCCGCACTGTGCTGGAGGCCATGGCAACGGGGCGCGCCATCATCACCACCGATGCGCCGGGCTGCCGCGAAACAGTGGAAGACGGACAAAACGGTTTTCTGGTGTCGGTGCGCGACTGCGCCGCGCTTGCTGGCGTTATGGAGAGGTTCCTTGTCACGCCGGGTCTGGTGGCGCGGATGGGGGCGGCCTCGCGTGGCGTGGCGGCAGAGAAATATGACCTGCATAAGGTAAATACCGCTATGCTGCGCGCGTTGCGGCTTTAGTCGATGTCGGTAGTGGACAGCCCAAGCCGCTCGAGTATCCCGCGCCCCGATGCGCCCAGAATCACAAGTATCGTTTCGGGGTCTGGTGAGATATCCTCTTGCGAGGCCTCCAGTATCTTCAGGGCAGATTGAGCGCGTTCCGCTGCATGCAGATCAACGGCCCAATCCGGCGGGGACAATGGTGCGGTTAATCTCGACAGCCAGTTATCCTCGGTCCAGAATGCAGCAACCGCATAGGCGCCGGTCTTATGTGAAAACCCAAGCGTGTCGAATGTGCTTCCATCCTCTGGGCCAGCGCCAAGAACAGACATCAAGGCGTTTGCACCCCAACGGAGGTGATCGGGCGTGCAGATCAGGATTCGCGTCATATGGAAACTCCTGCAGTTGCGGCAAGGTAATGAAGCGTTGGCTCTGCATGCTTTAACGGGGTGCCGGCTTGAAGGATCACGACTGCACTCAATTCGCCCTCGCAGGCCGCGACCCCGTCTGAGCGTGCGCCAAGCGCCATGCCGTTTAGCATCACTGCCTTGGCCTGTGTCGCCGCACTCGGCCCTTCCGTAGCGTTGTACAGAAGCGCTGCGGTATTGTTTGCAATCTGATACCTTCCGACATGAGGTGTGTTGAGTGGAAATCCATATCCTGCACCATCCAGCGCTACAGTGCCGAATGTCGCAACCCAGCGACCTGTGGCCACGCTCCACAGATCGGTGTTGCTGGCACCTCGGTTGATGATCCGGCCAGATGTGCCAACCACGCCCGCATAGGCCAGGAGGAAGCCATCCAGTGCTGAAAAGCCCAGATCAAAGCGCAGGCAATCGTCGATCCCGTCGAACCTGAGCCGATGCGACGTCCCGATCAGGTCATAAACGGGGCTGCGTGCCGTGACGGGTTGGGTCGCATGGTTCCCGGCGAGGGATCTGATTGCGTAAATCCGGAAACGGGATGCCAATGGAAAACTGGACAGATTGATCCGCAGGATTCCCGAAGAGCACCGTACGATGCGCCGCGTCCTGCCGTGGCCGGGTCCAGCACTTGCCAGCACGCTGCTTCCGTCACGAAACCCAACCGCAGCGGCGCCGCCCTCTTGCAAAACCTTGATGGCAATCTCGACATACCGATCGACAGGGACCGCAAAATGAACTTCGCCGCCGCCGGAAGAATCGCGCTAAATCTCGTAAAAATCCTCCAAAGCCGAATACGTGACCTTTTCAGCCGGGCCCAAAAGCTGTGCCTCTGCGGGGCTGCCGGTATTTGGGCCAAGCACCAAGCCCTGGCTTTTGTCCAAAATCAACCCGACTGGCTGACCGGGCGCTGTGACCGGGATGGCCCCGGCGGC
>JAIUNA010000296.1 GCA_022565265.1 Roseinatronobacter sp.
GAGCATCTGCCCCTTTGCCCTAACGCAGCCGCCGCCCTGTGCCTGCATCGAAAAGGAACATTTCCGCCGCCTCTGCACGCAGCGCAATAGGGGCGCCGGGGCGTTCGACATGCTGGCCGCGCGTCTCTATCACCAGCTTTGGCTGGCCCGCGCGCGCGCAATGAATGAAAGATACACCGCCCAGCGCCTCTGTCATCTCTACGCTATGGCTGTCACCGGGCAGAATGTGCAGGCTTTGCGGGCGAAACCCTGCAACCAGATCGGCCACATGGCCGGGCGCGCGGCAGGCAATCACTTCTGGCCCAAGGGCAGGCACGCTCACCCCGCCCTCGGCGGCGCGGGCGGGCAAAAGGTTCATCGCCGGAGAGCCGATAAACCCCGCCACAAACAGATTGTCTGGGTCACGATACAAATCCAGCGGCGCGCCCACCTGTTCCACCCGACCGCCGCGCAGCACCACAATCTTGCTGGCCAGCGTCATCGCCTCTACCTGATCATGGGTCACATAAATCATGGTTGCGCCCAATTCGCGGTGTAGACGCGCGATTTCCACCCGCATTTCTACCCGCAATTCGGCATCCAGATTGGAAAGCGGTTCATCAAACAAAAACACCTCCGGCCCGCGCACAATGGCGCGGCCAATGGCCACGCGCTGGCGCTGCCCGCCAGACAGCGCCTTGGGCTTGCGCGCAAGGTAATCATGCAGGCGCAAAATCTCTGCTGCCCTGGCCACTTTCTGTTGGATTTCGGCCTTGGGATGGCCTGTCATCTTCAGGCCAAAGCCCATATTTTCGGCCACTGTCATATGCGGATAAAGCGCATATGTCTGAAACACCATCGCCACGCCGCGTTGGGCCGGGTCAAGATGGGTGACATCGCGCGCGCCAATGCCAATCTGGCCGCCAGATGTTTCCTCCAACCCCGCAATCATGCGCAACAGCGTGGATTTCCCACAGCCCGACGGGCCGACAAAAACGCAAAATTCCCCCGGCTCTACAGTCAGATCAACCCCGTGAATCACTTGGGTTTCACCATATTTCTTGATCACATTGCGCAGCATCACACCGGACATGGCTTAGGCCCTTTTGCGGAGAGGGTGCGCGCCCTGTTCAGGAAAGCGCCAGGTTTCGGTTTCCTGCGCGATGGTCTGCGCAATCTGGGAAATTGTGGGCACAAGCCCTTGTAACGCCGCCAGAGTGGTGCGCGCGGTGGTAGAGGTGACAGACAAAGCCCCCAGCACCCCCCCGCGTGAGGACAGGATCGGCAGCGCCACGCAGATGATCCCCGGCTCATGTTCCTCATCATCAAAGGCAAAGCCACGCGCGCGGATGGCGGCAAGCTCTGCCTGCAATGCTTCGGGGGTGGTAAAGGTTTTATCTGTAAACCTGTGCCAGCTTTGCTGCGCCAGAAGGGCTGGCAAATCAGTCTCTGGCACGAAAGCCAGCATGGCCTTGCCAACGCCTGTACAATAGGCTGGCCCCACTTTGCCGGCTTGGGAATACATATGCACCGGCTCGCGCGCATTGCGCTTGTCCACATACAACACTTGCGCGTGATCCAGTTGCGCCAGATGCACGGTTTCGCCCACTTCGGCCGATAGCCTGTCCAGATGGGGCCGCGCGATGGGCGCAAGAGAGCTTTGCTGCCACGCAACATGCGCCAGCCGCACCAGCCTTATGCCCAGAGTGTAACTGGAATGATGCGGATCGAAGGCCAGCATCCCCTGCCCCACCAGCGTTTGCAACAGCCGGTACAGCGTGGCCTTGGGATAGGGGCTATCGGCCAGCAAATCGGAAAAGCGCACCGCGCGCCCATGGGCGGCCACAAGATCCAGCACTTCCAGCGCTTTGGCGACAGTTCCATCAGATGCAGCGCTTGCGGCCATCACCCCTCCCCCATGGTGCATGGAAACAATTTCTTGACAAAGCGTAACGAGTCGCGCCATCTTTTTCAATATGTAAAAACTAGTTTCAAATAATGGAACCTGCAAGGGAGGAAAACATGCAGCTCACATTCAAAAGCGCCGCCGCCGCGCTTGCCCTGACAACTCTTGTCTCAGGCCCGGCCAGCGCAGAATTGACAGGCAATCTGCGCATATTCTTCAATGACCAGAACCCCGCCCCCAAAGCGGCGATGGAAGGCATGGTAGAGCGGTTTCAGGCCCTGCATCCGGCGCTGAATATCGAACTGACATTGATCGACCGCGAAGCGAACAAAACCCAGATCCGCAATTACCTGACGGCCAATGCCCCTGATGTGAATGGCTGGTATGCGGGCAACCGCATGCGGCCTTTCGTGGCGGCGGGCCTGTTCGAGGATGTCTCGGATCTCTGGGCGGGCGAGATGGGGGAAGAGCTGGCCTCTACCCGCCCCGCACTTACGCTGGACGGCAAACAATGGGGCGTGCCCTATAGCTATTTCCAATGGGGCATTTACTACCGGCAGGATATTTTTGAGGAGCTTGGCCTATCCGCCCCCACCACATGGGACGAGGAAAAGGCGAATTGCCAAGTCATTCTGGGGTCTGGGCGTAAATGCTACACCATCGGCACGCGCTTTTTGTGGACGGCAGGCGGCTGGTTTGACTATCTGAACCTGCGCACCCATGGCTATGATTTCCACATGGCGTTGACAGCAGGCGAAATTCCCTGGACGGATGAGCGCGTGCGCGAAACCTTTGCCAAATGGCGCGAATTGATCGATATGGGCGCCTTCATTGACGATCACACCGCCTATACATGGCAAGAAGCCCAGCCCTTTTTGGTGAATGGCGAGGCCACCGCCTATCTGATGGGCAATTTCCTTGTTGCGCCCCTGCGCGAGGCGGGGCTGACAGATGACCAGCTTGGTTTCTACCAATTCCCCGAAATCACACCCGGCATAGCCAAGGCCGAAGATGCGCCTACGGATACGTTGCATATCCCTGCCCAAGCCCAGAACAAGGACAATGCCCGCGCCTTTTTGCAATTTGTGGCGAGTGCCGAAAACCAGACAATCGTCAATGATGTGCTGGGGCAATTGCCGATCAACCGCAATGCCGAAGTGGCCGATGACAAGTTCATTCAGGCCGGGTTTGAAATGCTGTCAAACGCAACAGGCGGGATTGCGCAATTCTTTGACCGCGACACAGATGCCGAAATGGCCGCCGCAGGCATGGAAGGGTTTCAGGAATTCATGGTGATGCCTGACAATCTGGACGCTATTTTGCAGCGATTGGAAAGCGTGCGCCAGCGCGTGACCGCAAACTGACATCCCCTCTCCTCCCGCGTTGGGGCGGCTTTCGGGCCGCCCCGATTGCACCAAACAGACCCCAGAGGCCAGACCCATGCCCGCCACCGAATTGCCCGCGCCAAGCCCCCCCGTCACTGGCCAATGGTGGCGCCGCAACCAGATGCGCGCGGCCCCGGGGCTGTTTCTTGCCCCCGGTATCGCATTTTTCGCGCTCTATGTGATCTATCCCATCTTCC
>JAIUNA010000297.1 GCA_022565265.1 Roseinatronobacter sp.
TATGATCTGCGAAGCTATCGTGCTTCCCATGAAACCAAGATAGGATTGGACAGGTGGAACAATAATCTGCGATCGATCGAAATCTTTGTTCGGCACGGTTGAACAACGCCCGGCCCGCCACCACCTAAAACCAGCTTTGAAAGAAAAATAAAAAAGGTGCGCAGTGGATACAATCACGTTACGGGCCTATGCCCTGATCATTGAAGAGGGCAGTTTCTCGGCAGCGGCCCGGCGGCTGCGAATTTCGAAAAGCATGTGTTCGAAATATATCAGCGATCTGGAAGAGAGCCTTGGCGCGCGCCTGCTGACCCGCTCTACCCGCTCTGTCAAGGCCACGGGCATCGGGGTCGAGTATTACACCAAGGTGCGGCGCATTCTGGATTTGCTGGATGAAGCGAACGAATCTGCCAAAGCAACAAGTGAAACGACAACGGGCCATCTGCGGATCGGATTGCCCGCGTCCTATTCCTTGCGCGTTTTAAAACCCCATATTCTCAATTTCATAGAAAAGTATCCCGGCATTCATCTTGAAACTGTGTTTGATGACAACAAAAGTGATCTCATCGCAGACGGGTTTGATGCTGTCTTCCGAATTGGCGATCTTGAAGATACGAACATGATTGCCCGCCGCATTCTGAGCACAAAATGTATGATCGTGGCCGCGCCCGACTATTTGGCAAACTATGGCACCCCAAACAGCCCGTCAGACCTCGTGGCACATCAGGCCTTGCATTACACCAATGTGAATTCCACTGAGACTTGGCCATGCCAGATCAACAATGAAATCCTGTGGTTTAAGATCACACCGCGATTCTCCTCGAATAATGGTGAGATCATTCTGGAGGCTGCCATTGCAGGGCATGGTATCGCTTATCTGCCGGAATTCCTGATAGCTGACACGCTGACATCAGGGCAACTGGTACAGGTTCTGACAGAGTTCAACAGGCCAGACCTGCCCATAAGCATCGTCTATCCCTCTCGCAAAAATATCTCTGGCGCCTTGAGAGCGCTTCTGGATTTTAACCCCGATGGGCTATGATCCGCGCCGCCTGGAACGTGTCGCGTTCATTCGCAGTCACGCGACCCGCTCTACCCTGAAGTGGCCGCATGCCTTTTTGCGCAAAACCGGTTTCCACTTTTGCGCGACATGCTCTAAAACTCCCGGCGCATCACATGTGCAGGCAGGCGCGCGGGGGGGGGTGAATGCCAAAGCACGAGCGGCACAGCCTCTGAATATAGAAGAGCTTAAAAGCACTTCTTGTCGGGCTTTTCAGCGATTGCTCTCGCCGCGCGCGCGGGCTTCAAGCGCATCTGCCACGGATTCGGCGCGCGCAGCAAGTTCGGTCAATGCGTCGGTCACATCCGCCGGGATAACGGGCACTTCAACGCGCCGCGGCTCTGGGTCTGGACGGGCATGCAGGCGCGATATCTCCTCGCGCAGCCCGGCAATCTCTGCCTGCGCGGATTTGAGCTTGTCTTCGGCCTCGGCGGTCTTGTCAGCCAGCATCAAACCTGCCATCAGCAACATCCGCTCTGCGGGAACACGGCCTATCTGCTCCATCAGCGCGCGCGCCTCGGTGTCCAGCATTTCCGCCGCAGAAATCAGATATGGCTCTTCGCCCGGCTGGCATGCGACAGTAAATTCCTTGTGCCCGATGGTGATAATTTGCTCAGCCATTGGCCTCTTCCTGCGAAATCAAAGGTTTCAACTCTCCCAGAACATCTTCCATTTCGGCGGCCTCTGCGGCCCGTTCAGCGCGCAAAGCTTCCAACTCTGCGATGAGAGAGCGGTTGATGGTGCTGGGTTCAATCACCTGCGCCTCATGCCCTTCGCGCAACTGGCGGTTGGCCTCTATCAGCTTGGTATTTGCCTTTTTCAGACGCAACATTTCAAGGCTTTGCAAATCAAGCTGTTCTGTCATCCGCGCAAGACGGCGTTCCAGCGTTGCGAATGAACTTTCCTGCCGCTGGCGCAAGGCGGCAACGCGCTCTGCCAATTGTGCGCTTTTGGCGCGCTCGGCAGTCAGTTCCTTGCGCAATGCCTCTTGATCGGCGGCATCGCTGGCGGGCAGTGCAGTGGCACTTAGCCCTTCGGCAAGCTTGCCGATACGGTCAAGCGCGCGGCTTAAACGGCGCTCCAAGTCGGATACATTGCTCATGCGTTTGTCGCTTTCTCTTTCAATGCCCGTGTGACCAGCCGCATCCCCGAATCACTCTGCGTGCCACATAGAGCATCAGCACCCCTAGCCTAACCCCAAAACTGCGCCTTTCCAACCTGTTGTCACGTTTTGAGCAGTCTTGCCCCACAGCTTTGCTTGAACTTGCGCGCCAGACTGGTATGACGCCGCTAACATTTGCCGGATAAGGACTGCCCGTCGTGGATATAGCTGCCCTGCGTGACGCACACCCCGATCACTGGAATAAGGCCACCGCCATCCGCGCGCTGGCGATGGATGCGGTTCAGGCCGCCAATTCGGGCCATCCCGGCATGCCGATGGGCATGGCCGATGTGGCAACCGTGCTGTTTGAAAAGCATCTGAAATTTGATGCCAGCCGCCCGGATTGGGCAGATCGTGACCGTTTTATCCTATCGGCTGGCCATGGATCTATGTTGATCTACGCGCTTTTGCATCTGACAGGGTATGAGGACATGACCCTTGATCAGATCAAGAATTTCCGCCAATGGGGCGCCATCACCGCAGGCCACCCGGAATATGGGCATGTCAAGGGCGTTGAAACCACCACAGGCCCACTAGGCCAAGGTATTTCCAACGCTGTTGGCTTTGCCATGGCCGAAGAAAAGCTGCGCGCCGAATTCGGGCCGAAAGTGGTGGATCACTATACCTATGTTATCGCGGGCGATGGCTGCCTTATGGAAGGGATCAGCCACGAGGCAATTGGCCTTGCAGGCCACCAGAAACTTGGCCGCCTGATTGTGCTGTGGGACAATAACGATATCACCATTGATGGCCGCGTAAGCCTGTCCGATAGCACCGACCAGCGCGCGCGCTTTGCTGCGGCGGGCTGGAAAGTGCTGTCATGCGATGGACATGATCCCGCAGATATTGACCGCGCGCTGACTGCGGCCAAAGGCTCTGACCGGCCTGTGCTGATTGATTGCAAAACGATCATCGGCTTTGGCAGCCCGAAAAAAGCCGATACATCGGGCGCGCATGGCTCGCCCTTGGGCGATGCCGAGATTGCCGCAACGAAGGAAATTTATGGCTGGCCCTATGGCCCGTTTGAAATTCCCGCCGATGTGCTTTCGGCATGGCGTGCGATTGGCGCGCGGGGCGCGGCGGAAAGTGCGGCATGGGATGGGCGCTTTGCAGCACTGTCCGGGGCCAAACAGGCCGAATTCACCCGCCGCATGGCGGGCGAGGCCCCCAAGAAGCTGGAAGCGGCCCTCCGCGCTTTCAAAAAACA
>JAIUNA010000298.1 GCA_022565265.1 Roseinatronobacter sp.
CCGCCCCAGCGATCGCTCCAACTGGCGATTGCCCCGAGTCTGCACCCCCTCCGGCCGCAGCGGATCCGGGCTTTGACTCGATCATGCCGCAGGATGAATGGGAAAGCCTTGCGCTGAATTACACCTCTGGCACAACCGGGCGGCCCAAGGGTGTGGTCTATCACCATCGCGGCGCATATCTCTCTACCATGGCACAGCCGATTTCATGGCGCATGACATTGTTTCCCCGCTATCTGACAATCGTGCCCATGTTCCATTGCAATGCATGGTGTCACCCCTGGATGATCCCCGCGCTTGGTGGAACGGTAATCTGCCTGCGCGATATTACCGCGCGCGGCATATATGAGGCGATCAGCACCGAGGGGGCCACGCATTTCGGGGGGGCGCCTATTGTGCTGCAAACCATCATCAATGCACCCGAAACCGACCGCCTGCCCTTTGCCCATATCGTAGAGGTGTTTACCGCAGGCGCGCCGCCCCCGGCAGCAACACTGGCAGCCATAGAGCCTTTGGGCTTCAATGTGACGCAGGTTTATGGGCTGACCGAAACCTATGGCCCGGATACTGAATGCCTGTGGCATGAAGGGTTTGACGCGCTTGATCCCGATAATCGCGCCGAGGTGAAGGCCCGGACAGGGGTTGCGATGCCCTTCATGGAGGGGCTGACAGTTATGGCCCCGGACACCATGCAGCCCGTGCCACGCGATGGCGCGGCCTTGGGTGAAATCATGCATCGGGGCAATGGTGTGATGAAAGGGTATTACAAGAACCCCGAAGCCACGGCAGAGGCCTTTCGCGGTGGCTGGTTCCATTCCGGCGACATCGCCTTTCAGCACCCCGATGGCTATATCAAGATTGCCGATCGCGCGAAGGATATCATCATCTCTGGCGGCGAGAATGTCTCATCCGTAGAGGTGGAGGGGGTGTTGATGAAGCACCCCGCCGTGACGCTGGCTGCCGTTGTGGCCAAACCCGATGACACATGGGGCGAAGTGCCTTGCGCCTGTATAGAGTTGAAACAAGGCGCAGAGACCAGCGAAGCCGAGTTGATCGCCTTTTGCCGCGCACGGTTGGCCGGGTTCAAGACCCCGAAGAAAGTGGTCTTCATGGAGTTGCCAAAAACCTCGACCGGAAAAATCCAGAAATTCGAATTGCGCTCACAGGTGCGTGATCTGTGAGTTCTGGTCTTGCGGCCCTCTATGCTGTAAACTGCGCCAAAACAACAAGAGCAGGCCGGCGGCATGACCGCACTGGAGAAGTATCGCAAGCTTGAAGGGCCGGGCCTGTGGGCCGCGTCCGAACAAGACCAGCGCCGCGAGGTGGTGGTCGGCTTCGGTGATGCCACGCTTGTCATCTCTGACAGCCGCAGCATGATCGTGCTCTCGCACTGGTCTTTGCCAGCGGTAGAGCGCGTCAATCCCGGCAAGCGCCCGGCCATCTACCGCCCCGAAGGGGGCGGGGGCGAGGTGCTGGAACTGGATGATGATTGGCTGATTGATGCGCTCAAAGTGGTACAAGGCGCGCTCAGGCCCCCGCGTAGCATCTTGTCACGGTTGCGCAGGCCCATTCTGGCCGGGCTTGGGGCGCTGGGTGTGATAGCCACTGCCCTGATCCTGCCGCCTGCGCTGCAACAGCATACGGCCGCCGTAGTGCCCATGGCCAAACGCGTGGAACTGGGCGAGGAACTGCGCCTTGATCTGATGCAAAGCGGCGCGCGCACCTGCAACAGCATCTATGGTGCCCCTGCACTGGCCAGCCTGCAACGACGCCTGTTCCAGACACCTGCGCAACTGGTGGTCATGCGGGGGCTGCCTCAGGATACCCCGCGCATTCAGCATGTGATGGGGCGGATTTTCATCATTGATGCGCGGCTATTGGAAGAAGCCACAAGCGCCGAGGCACTGGGCGGAGCCTTGCTGATCGCGGCCCAACGCGCAGCGCAGGAAGACCCGTTGCGCCCGCTCTTGCGCCATGCGGGCCTTATCGCCACTTTCCGCCTGCTCACCTCGGCGGAATTGCCCGCCTCTGCCATGGCGGGCTATGGCCGCGCGCTGCTGCGCGCGCCTTTGGCCCTGCCGGATATGGAACCGCTGTTGGAACGCTTCGCACGGGCCGAAGTTTCCACACGCCCACTGGTGGATAACCCTTTCGCGCTTGATCCCACGCTTGCCCAGATTGGCCAGACCCTGCGCAATGCCGACCCGTTGCAGGGCGAACCACCCGCAACCCCTTTGCTGACAGATGGGCAATGGGTCAGCTTGCTGAATATCTGCGACGGATAAGCCCCGCGCCCAGCAACAGCACCCCAAGCCCCAGCACCAATGGCCAATCGCCATGGCGCGCATAGACGGTGGGCGGCAAAGCCCCCGGAACTGGCCCATCCAGCACACCTGCAGTGTTCAGGGCCAGCTCTGCCACAATGCCGCCGCGCGCATCAATAAAGGCCGATACCCCGGTATTGGCCACCCGCAACACTGGCAGCCCCTGCTCAACCGCACGCAACCGCGCTTGGGCCAGATGTTGATACGGCCCTGTCAGCGCCCCGAACCATGCATCATTTGTGACCTGCACCACCCAATCGGGCCGGGGCGTGGCGCGCAGATGGCGCGGAAAAATGGATTCGTAACAGATCAGCGGCAAGACCAGCCCCAAATCCCCCAAATCCAGCACCACAGGCCCCGGCCCTGCGGTATAGCCCGACAGCGCCCGCCCCGCCAATCCACCTATAGGCGTGCCAAGCAGCCATTCCGAAAACGGAATATATTCCCCGAACGGAACCAGATGATGCTTGTCATAGAGATGTGTCACCTCGGCTTGCGGGGTAAGAACGGCAAAAGAGTTGAAAAACCGCCCGTCTTCGAGCCTTTGCACACCAAAGCCCAGCCGCGCCTCGGTGTTTTGCGCGGCCAGAGCATCGGCTATCATGGCCAGCCCATCACCGGGATATTCCAGCAAGAAGGGCACGGCCGTTTCTGGCCAGAGCACCAGATCGGGCGGGGGGCTGGAAGCCAGAACGGGGGAAGCGCTGGTTTGCTCCAGCAGGCGGTAGAAGAAAAGATAGATATTCTCTTCAAGCCATTTTTCGGCCTGCGGGGCATTGGGTTGGGCAAGCCGCACAATCCCCCCCCGATCTTCAGGCAAGGCCTGTTGTGTCAGCCCCCAGCCCCAGCCGAATGCCAGCACAAGCCCGGCCAGCACGGCCCCGGCCCCGCGCTGCACGGCATTTGCCCCCAGAACAGGCAGCGCAGCACATAGCAGCAGCAACAGGCTCAGCCCACCTGCGCCTGTGATCGCAGCAAGCTGCATCAGCGGTGTTCCAATCAGCCCATGCCCCAACATCGCCCAAGGAAAGCCGGTAAACACCCAGCCGCGCAGC
>JAIUNA010000299.1 GCA_022565265.1 Roseinatronobacter sp.
CCTGCATTCACCGTGTTCAGCGCGCGCACGATGGAGACGCCCAAACCCGGTGCCCCCACCAGCCCCGCAATCACCACCATAGAGAGTGAGAGCATGATGGTCTGGTTCAGCCCCGCCATGATCTGCGGAAAGGCATAGGGCAATTCGACCTTGAGAATGCGCTGCGCCGTGGTTGCGCCAAAGGCGGTTGCTGCCTCTGACAGCGCTTTGGGGGTAGAGCGTATCCCCAGTTCTGTCAGCCGGATGGCGGCGGGCATGGCAAAGATTACTGTGGCCACAAGCCCCGGAACCATGCCCAAGCCAAACAGAACCAGCACCGGGATAAGATAAACAAACACAGGCAATGTTTGCATCAGATCCAGCACAGGTGTCAGCGCGCGGTAAAAACGCGGGTGATGGGCGGCATAAATCCCCAGTGGCACGCCAACCCCCATGCACACAACGCATGCGGCAAGAACCAGTGTCAGGGTTTGCATTGTCAGCACCCAATAGCCCTGATTGAGCGCAAAGAGCAGACATAGCGCCACAATGATGACAGGCGCAATCTTGCGCTGCAAAAGCCAAGTGAACCCACAAAACGCAGCCATTACGGCAAAGGGATGGGGCGTTTGCAGCGCTGTCCCCAATAGCCCGATGATGCCGCGCAGGCTGGCCTCTATCCCGTCAAAGGCGGTGATGAACGTATCTTGCAGCCAGTCGAAAGCATTTGCCACAACCCGCCCGACCGGGATTTTTGCATCAAGAACAGCTTGTGTAAAACGATCGGACATATGGCCTATCCTTGCCAGAAACACATGGCCCCGGAAGGGTTCCGGGGCCATTGCGTGCTATATTCAGTCAAGTGCAGCCAGAACCGCGTCAAGCGCGGCCCCGCCATCGCGGGTGGTCACACCCTCCAGCCATGGGCCAAGCGCGTCACGATTGGCCGAAAGCCATGTCTGCGCCGCCACTTCCGGGGCAATGCCATCATCCAGAATCGCGCCCATGATGTCGTTTTCCATCTCCAGCGTGAATTCCAGATTGTTCAGGAATACACCCAGATTGGGGCATTCTGCCACCAGCCCCGCGCGGGTGTTGGTATAGACTTCGGCGCCCCCGAAATCGGGGCCAAACCAGTCATCGCCGCCCGCAAGATATGTCATCTCGAAGCTGGAATTCATCGGGTGCGGCGCCCAGCCCAGAAAGATGACAGGCTCTCCACGGCGCTCTGATCGGGCAATCTGCGCCAGCATCCCTTGTTCAGAGCTTTCAACAACCTCGAACCCGGCAAGCCCAAAGGCATCGGCCTCTATCATGTCAAGGATCAGGCGGTTGCCATCATTGCCCGGCTCGATCCCGTAAATCCGGTTTTCAAGCGCCCCCGCATGGGTGGCGATATCTGCGAAATCGGCAATGCCAAGGGCTGCGCCATGGCTGTTGGTGGCCAATGTATATTTCGCGCCCGCAAGGTTGCGGCGCACAACATCCACCGTGCCCGCAGCGCGGTAGGGGGCGATATCGGCTTCCATTGTGGGCATCCAATTGCCCAGAAATACATCTACATCGCCATTGGCCATGGATGTGTATGTCACAGGCACGGAGAGCACCAATGTGGTCGTCTGATAGCCCAGAGCATCCAGAATTGTGGGGGCCACGGCAGTGGTGGCGGTAATATCCGTCCAGCCCACATCCGAAAATGTGACAGAGCCGCAATCGGCAAAAGCAGGGGCAGCGGCAAGGCTTGCGGCCAAAGCCAGCGGGGTCAGGCGTAGGGTCATGTTCAGTCTCTCCCGGTTGTGGTTATTTTTATTGATTGACCAATCAATAAACAATCGGCTAGTCATCTTGCAATGGAAATCTGACTTTCTGGTGCAGGGGTGACAATGCCAAAGCTTGGAATGGAACCTATCAGGCGTGACGCATTGATCAAGGCCGCGATTGTCGAGATCGGGCAGGTGGGGTCTTTGGATGTCACAGTCAGCCGGATCGCCAAGCGCGCGGGCATGTCATCTGCCTTGGCCCATCATTACTTTGGATCAAAAGAACAGATGTTTCTGGCGGCCATGCGCCATGTGCTGTCTGTCTATGGCGCAGAGGTGCGCGGTGCGCTTTTGGCGGCGGAAAGCCCGCGCGCGCGGCTGCGCGCGCTGGTGCTGGTGTCCTTCTCTGGCAGCAATTTTCGGCGTGAAGTGGTGGCGGCATGGCTGAATTTCTATGTCATGGCGCAGCGCCAACCTGATGCCGCGCGGCTGTTGCGGCTGTATCAGGCGCGGTTGCGCAGCAATTTGCGCCATGCTTTGCGCGCGCTTGGGGCGACACAGGCGGCAGGATTGGCCGAAGGGATCGCGGCGATGATTGACGGGGTTTACCTGCATGAAGCCCTTGGCACAGGCGAGCCGGATGGCAAACGCGCGGCCCAGCAGGTTTTGGGCTGGATTGATGCGGCAATGAACGGGGACAGGGCATGAGAGCACAGCCACAAGCCAGCCATTTCATTGGCGGCATCTATGTCGAGGATCCCGCAGGCGTGGCGTTTGAAAGCCGCTATCCGGCCACGGATGAGGTGATCGCACGGCTGCATTCTGCCACCCCTGCTGTGATTGATCGCGCGCTGGCGGCTGCACAGGCAGCCCAAGCCGAATGGGCCGCGCGCCCCCCGGTAGAGCGCGGGCGCATCTTGCAGCGTGCCGCAGCCCTCATGCGCGCGCGCAATCACGAGCTTTCGGTTCTGGAGACACTGGATACTGGCAAGCCTTTGCAGGAAACACTTGTGGCCGATGCGGCCTCTGGGGCGGATGCTTTGGAATATTTCGCAGGTTTTGCCGCGACAGTAACAGGCCAGACCATCCCGCTTGGGCGCGACATGGCCTATACCCAGCGCCTGCCCTTGGGCGTATGTGCAGGCATTGGCGCGTGGAATTACCCCATTCAGATTGCCTGCTGGAAGGCCGCGCCTGCATTGGCCTTTGGCAATGCGATGGTGTTCAAACCCTCGGAGCTGACGCCTCTGTCGGCGCTTGCCCTCGCGGAAATCCTGACAGAGGCGGGCTTGCCTGACGGGCTGTTCAATGTCGTGCAGGGTATGGGCGATGTGGGCGCGGCGCTGGCCATGGATGCGCGTGTGGCGAAAGTTTCGCTGACCGGTTCGGTTCCCACAGGGCGCAAAGTCTCTGCCGCTGCGGGCGCGGGGCTGAAAGCTGTCACGATGGAATTGGGCGGCAAATCGCCCCTGATCCTCTTTGACGATGCCGATATTGAGAATGCCGTGGGCGCGGCGATGTTGGCAAATTTCTATTCCTCCGGGCAAATCTGTTCCAACGGGACAAGGGTTTTCGGGCATCGCGCGATCAAGGCGGCGTTTCTGGAGCGGCTGGTGGAACGCACAGGCAAG
>JAIUNA010000300.1 GCA_022565265.1 Roseinatronobacter sp.
CGCCCAGTCCGAGTGTTTTCTTTCCGTCTGTATCGCTCATGCGTCCGTCTTATCCTCTCCGGTGGCATATCCACCGATGCTCTTGCGCAAACCTTGCAGTCTTGCCGCTTCCTCTACAACAGCTTGACTGAGTCCACCAGCACGAAGCGCGGCATGTATCACATGTTCCCGGCCGAATGCCAAACCCATTTCCTGCCCACTCAGACAGCCGATATATGTTTCCGGCCCGTCTGGGGGGCGCAATTTTGTCTTTCCGCGCACCGAACCATCATGCGCCTGCACCAGAACTGCCATTTCGTCGCGAAGCCCCAGATCGCGGCATTTCTCATAGCCCGCCACTGCTTGCCCGCTTTTGCGCGCAAGCGACAGCAATTCAATCACGCGCCGCACAAGCAACCGTTCCAAAAGATCAGCCAGCCCTTCGGGCACGGTGACCTGTTGGCGCGCAGCGCGTGCAAAGAGCTTTTTGCGCTCTGCCATATCCAGCGCCGCACGATCGGCGCTGACCCATATTCCCCGCCCCGGCAGCCGCCCGGCCAGATCCGGCACAATCTGCGCCTCTGGCCCGACCACAAAGCGGATCAATCCGCCTGCTGGCTGCGAGAGGCCAGAGACGATGCAGCGCCGTTCTGGCCCATCTATGGCCTCTTGCTTGCCGCCGCGTCCCATGCGCGCCCCCGCGATGCTCAGTTTGCGTCCTCGTCTTCTTCGTCGCCGACTTCCGCTTCGGCGGGATCATCGGCTTCCATTTCGCTTGGATCGACCCAACCCAGCATGACACGGGCGGTCATGATCAGATGCTGCGCTTCCTCAAGGCTCATGTCAAAGCTTTCCAGCAGCCCTTCATCCTTAACGCGCTGCCCGTCCACGGTTGTCCAGCCGCCCGCCAATTCCCAATCCGCGCAGGTTGCGAAATCTTCCAGCGTCTTGATGCCGTCTTTTGCCAGTGCTTCGACCATCTTGGGGGTAAGGCCATCGAAATTGATCAGGCTGTCTTCCACCCCCAGAGAGCGCGCATTTTCCAGCGCGGCGGTGGCAATCGCTTCCAGACGCTCGCGCGCGCGGGTTTGCAGTTCGGCGGCGGTTTCTTCGTCAAAGCCATCAATGGCCAATAGCTCGTCCATATCGACATAACCCACCTCTTCAAGCGAGGTGAATTCTTCCGCCACCAGAAGCTGGGCCATCATCTCATCAATGTCCAACTCATCCATGAAGAGTTTGGTACGCTCGGCAAATTCGGCCTGACGGCGTGCAGATTCGTCCGATTCGGTGAGAATGTCGATATCGAGGCCCGTCAGCTGGCTGGCAAGGCGCACATTCTGCCCGCGCCGGCCAATGGCCAGAGAAAGCTGTTCATCAGGCACGACCACCTCAATCTTGCCCGCTTCATCATCAATCACAACTTTGCTTACTTCGGCAGGTTGCAGCGCGTTGACAAGGAATGTGGCCTGATCTTCAGTCCATGGGATGATATCAATCTTCTCGCCCTGCAATTCATTCACCACCGCTTGCACACGGCTGCCGCGCATACCCACACAGGCGCCCACGGGATCAATGCTGTTGTCATAAGAAATCACGCCGATTTTTGCGCGAGACCCAGGGTCGCGGGCAACGGCCTTGATCTCGATGATGCCTTCATAGATTTCAGGCACTTCCATCTTGAACAATTCGGCCATGAATTCGGGCGGAGAGCGCGACAGGAAGATTTGCGGCCCGCGCGCTTCGCGGCGCACATCTTTTACATAGCAGCGGATGCGGTCGCCATTGCGGTAGCTTTCGCGGCCAATCTTTTCGTTACGGCGCAGCACAGCTTCGCCCCGGCCAATATCAATGACCAGATTGCCATATTCTTCGCGCTTGACCACACCATTGATGATTGTGCCTGCGCGATCCTTGAATTCTTCATACTGGCGGTCGCGTTCAGCTTCGCGCACGCGTTGCAAGATCACTTGCTTGGCGGATTGTGCGGCAATGCGGCCCAGTTCCACCGGGGGAACCTGATCAACAATCTCATCCCCGATTTTTGGGTCGTCCAGATAGGGGGCGGCCTGCTTGGCTGTCAGTTGGGCGTGATGATTCTCCATTTCGTCATCGGCAACAACCGTGCGCACGCGCGAGAAATTTGCAACACCCGTCTTGCGATCAATGCGCACGCGGATATCCATATCTGCGCCGTAGCGCGATTTTGCAGCGCGTGCGAGGCTGTCTTCCATCGCCTGAATTACCAGCTCTGGATCAATCATTTTCTCGCGGGCAACGGCCTCGGCGGTTTGCAACAGTTCAAGCTGGTTGGCAGAGGTGATTGCCATGTCTCAGTCCTCCTGATGGGTCGCGTTCTCCGCGTCCGCTTGCGTTTCGTCTTCAATCTCGTCGAATTGGGTTTCGTCAAAAGCGCCGCTTGCCTTGCGGGCGCGCAGCATCTCGGCAATCAGGTCATCTGTGAGAATAAGTTTCGCTTCCGACAGCCAATCGAATTTCAGGCCGATTGTCAGCGTTTCTTCGCCTTCCTCGATCTCGATAAGCACTTCATCTTCTTCAACCCCGGCCAGCATGCCCCGGAAACGGCGCCGCCCGTCGATCAATTCATTTGTCTCCAGCCGGGCCTCATAGCCTTCCCAGACAGCAAAATCCTTCAGCCGCGTCAGCGGGCGGTCAATGCCGGGGCTGGAGACTTCCAGCGTATAAGCATCTTCCAGCGGGTCTTCGACATCCAGCACGGCAGAGACGGCAGTGGAAATATCGGCGCAATCCTGCACCTCTATCCCGCCTTCGGGCCTGTCGGCCATGATCTGCAACGTGCGGGTTTTCCCCGACATGACGCGCAGGCGCACCAGTTCAAACCCCAAGCCTTCGATCACCGGGGTGACGATTTGGGCCAAACGCTGGTCGATTGCTGTTTTGGCGATAAGATCGCTCATTCCTGCCCCCCTTGGGCAAACACAAAAAAACGGGCCGCGCGGCCCGTTATGATTTCCGGTGGAGCCTGCACCGCAAGCACCGCTGTTGAAGGGCATATAGGGAAGTCCGGGATGGAATGCAAGCGTGCTGTGGCCCAGTGGCTCAGCCTCAAAGTTTCAGCCGCGCGCATTCAAGGCGCAGATGGTTCATCACGCGCAGCAATTCGGCGCTGATGCCCGGCTCTGACAGCGCATGCCCGGCCACAGGAACCATTTCCAAACGCGAGCGGCCCCAGAGCGAATGCAGATTCCACGCCGTTTCGGGTGGGCAGATCATGTCATAGCGCCCCTGAACAATGGTTCCCGGCACATCCTGCATGCGCGCCAGCCCCCGCATAAGCGCGCCATAGTCGCCCAGAAAGAAATTATAGGCTAAATAAGGGTTTTCCAGCCGCGCACAGACGCCCGGATA
>JAIUNA010000301.1 GCA_022565265.1 Roseinatronobacter sp.
CGATGCCCCGCCGGGGCGCAGGCGGGTTCCCGGTGGGTGTGGGATTGCGACGGGGCGGGCGGCGCGGAGGGCTCCTTTGGCCGCATGCCCGCTGCGGCGGCGCTGAAGGGGGCGCTCGCGCCCCCTCTTGGCCCCTTGGGCCAATTCACCCCCTGAGGATATTTGAGCCAAGATGAATATGCCATCATGCGTGCACTCTCCGGCCATGGGCAGAATTTCGCTGGCCTTGTCTTAGCGCTGGATTGGCTGCGCATTTCGCGATATGCTGTCACATAGACCCGGAAAACGGGCAAATACAGGCAATCCGGGATATTCCGGGTCAAAGGTCGAGGCAGTTAAATGACGGAAATGGTCTATGGCACCGCGCCTGCGCGGAGTGTGGAGCCTGTGCTTCCCAGATGGTGGCGTACCATTGACAAGGTGACGCTGACATCGGTGCTGTTGCTGATGGCCGTGGGGCTGTTGCTGGGGCTTGCCGCCTCGCCCCCCTTGGCCACGCGCAACGGGTTGCCGCCGTTTTTCTATGTGCAACGGCAAGTGTTTTTCGGAGTGCTGGGCATTGTGGCCATGATCCTTGTGTCCATGTGCTCGCCAGAACGGATCAGGCGCATGGGGGTGGTGGGGTTTTTTCTATGTCTGCTGGCGCTGTTGCTGCTGCCGTTTTTCGGGACGGATTTTGGCAAAGGGGCGGTGCGCTGGTTCAGCCTTGGATTTGGCTCTTTCCAGCCCTCGGAATTTCTCAAGCCCATGCTGGCGGTGTTCTCGGCGTGGTTGATGGCCTCTGGCCAGGTGCAGAATGGCCCGCCGGGAAAGGCCTTGTCGCTGGGGTTTACGCTTCTGGTACTGGCGCTTTTGGTGGTGCAACCGGATTTCGGGCAAGCGGCTTTGATCGCGGCGGGCTGGATGGTGATGTATTTTATCGCAGGTGCGCCGATTTTTCTGTTGCTTGGCTTTGCGGGTGCGGTGGTGGCGGGGGGCTATCTGGCCTACCATTCGTCGCAGCATTTCGCGCGCCGGATTGACGGGTTTCTGACGGCCGAGATTGACCCGCGCACGCAAATGGGCTTTGCGCAGAATGCGATTTCTGAGGGGGGATTCTTTGGGGCGGGTGTGGGCGAGGGCCGTGTGAAATGGAACTTGCCCGACGCGCATACAGATTTCATCATCGCTGTTGCGGCCGAGGAATATGGGCTGATCCTTGTGCTTTTCATCATCGGGCTTTATGCGACCATTCTGATGCGGTCGTTGTTTCGGTTGATGCGCGAGCGTGACGCGTTCATTCGTCTGGCGGGGACGGGAATTGTGATTGTTTTTTCGATTCAGGCCATGATCAATATGGGGGTGGCGGTGCGCTTGTTGCCGTCAAAGGGAATGACCCTGCCCTTTGTGAGCTACGGGGGATCATCCCTTCTGGCAACCGGTATCGCGATTGGCATGCTGCTCGCCTTTACGCGGTCGCGCCCGCAAGGCGAGATTGGCGAAATGCTGGCGCGGCGTGCGCAGTCTTAGGGATAACACCATGACCAAGCGACCGCTTGTACTGATAGCTGCCGGAGGAACGGGGGGGCATATGTTTCCTGCCCAAGCCCTTGCCGAAGTAATGCTGGCGCGGGGCTGGCGGGTGGTGCTGTCCACGGATGCGCGTGGAGCGCGCTATGCCGGCAGCTTTCCCGA
Source organism: Roseinatronobacter sp. (assembly GCA_022565265.1). GTDB lineage: Bacteria > Pseudomonadota > Alphaproteobacteria > Rhodobacterales > Rhodobacteraceae > Roseinatronobacter. The sequence continues at coordinate 1,675 of JAIUNA010000301.1, forward strand.
TGCCGTGCGGATTGATCAGGTGCGCGCGGCCACATTCGCGCGTGGTGGCTTGGCAGCGAAGCTGAAAGTGCCGCTGGTTCTGGCGGCCGGGTTTTTGCGGGCGAGTTTTGGCATGGTGCTGGACAGGCCGCAAGTTGTTGTGGGCTTTGGCGGCTATCCCTCCGTCCCGGCTTTGCTGGCGGCGTTTCTCTTGCGCATACCACGGATGATACACGAGCAAAACGGCGTGCTTGGCCGCGTGAACGAGGTTTTTGCGCGCAGAGTGAACAAGATCGCCTGTGGCACATGGCCAACCCAGATGCCTGCGGGGATCGTGGCTGAATTTACAGGCAATCCCGTGCGTGCGGCTGTGTTGGAGCGGGCAGGGGCGGGATATATCCCTCCGGGCGATTACCCTATGGATATACTGGTGATTGGCGGCTCGCAGGGGGCGCGTATTCTGTCCGATATCGTGCCAGCGGCGATTGCCGCGCTGCCAGAGCCTGTGAAGCGCAATATCAATGTGGCCCATCAAGCGCGGGCGGAAGATATTGACAGGGTTGTGGCGGCGTATAATGCGGGCGGTGTTTCCGCCGAGATTGCGCCTTTTTTTGCTGATATCCCGCGCCGATTGTCAGAGTGCCAATTGGTGATCAGCCGGGCCGGAGCCTCTTCGGTGGCGGATATCTCTGTTATCGGGCGGCCCTCTATTCTTGTGCCTTATGCGGCGGCAGCGGGCAATCATCAGGCCGCCAATGCGCGCATGCTGTCTGGTGCGGATGCGGCTGTCGTCTTTCCCGAAAGCCAGCTTTCGCCAGAGGCACTGCGCGATACTCTTCTCTCTATCCTGACCAACCCCAAAGCTGCCGAGGCGATGGCCCGTGGCGCGCTTTCTGCCGGGCGCGCGGATGCGGCCAATCATTTGGCGGATATGGTCGAAAGCCTTGGCCGAAAGGAAACCCCATGAGCCCCGCGACGAAATTGCCCACAGATATAGGCCCGATCCATTTTATCGGAATTGGTGGCATTGGCATGTCGGGGATTGCTGAGGTGTTGATAACACTTGGCTATGATGTGCAAGGCTCTGATCTGAAAGACAGCGCGATAACCGAGCGGCTGGATAGCCTTGGGGCGCAAGTGATGATCGGGCAGAGGGCCGACAATCTGGGAGCGGCGGCGGTGGTTGTTGTCTCTACCGCAATCCGGGCGGATAACCCCGAATTGCTGGAGGCGCGCCGGCTTGGCTTGCCTGTGGTGCGCCGGGCAGAGATGCTGGCAGAATTGATGCGCCTGCGCTCCAACATCGCGATTGCTGGTACGCATGGCAAGACCACGACAACGACGATGGTGGCGGCACTTCTGGATGAGGGTGGGCTTGATCCCACTGTCATCAATGGCGGTGTGATCCATGCTTATGGGTCGCACGCGCGGGCGGGCGCGGGCGAATGGATGGTGGTAGAGGCTGACGAATCCGATGGCAGCTTCAATCGCCTGCCCGCCCCGATTGCCATTCTCACCTATATCGACCCCGAACATATGGTACCTTGTGGCAGTTTTGATGCGCTTCGCAAAGGTTTTCAGGATTTCGTATCTGGCACTCCGATTTATGGGCGGGCAATTTGCTGCACGGATCATCCC
>JAIUNA010000302.1 GCA_022565265.1 Roseinatronobacter sp.
CCATAAAGTGCAGACCACAGATGTCAGAGCGCCCACCCGCGGCCGGGCGCTGCCCTATGTTGCAAGGTTTGCGAGAGATAGCGCGACTGCCCAGCAATGCGCGGCGGGTTAAAGCCCTTGTTTCCGCGCAGGGCGATAAGGCACGGCCGTCCCCACCCCCGCCCCCATAGTCGCCTTACCCTTGGGGGCATCCTGCGAGGCGGGGAGCTGTTTCGCGCCGCGCTTGCCATCTGTTCTGGCACGAGCGACCAGCTTGGGCCGCGTTGCAGCCCCTCACGGCGCGTTTAGCGCCCTTTCCAACCCCCTTCCGCCAATGCCTGTAGGGGGCCGCACCGTATGTTCAGGCAAATTCTCCCTGCACATACCAGCCATCGCGCTGGGGGGTGTGAAACAGCCATAGCCGCGCGCCCCTGTCTGTTTGCACGCGCCAGTAATCGCGCAGCCCTGTGCGCCATGCGGGATCATCCAGCCACCATTGCGGGCTTATACGCTCTGGCCCCGATGCCGCCACCACCCGCCACCACAGCCCCCGCCATTTGAAGCGCTGCGGCAGGGTGCGCCCTTGGCCTGCTATTGCTTCGGGGGGGAAGATCAGCAGCGGGCGGGGCGGCGCGCTGGGCCAATCGCGCGCGGGCTGGCTATAGGCGGCAGCGGCAATGCTATAGGCTTTTTCGGGGATATGGCTGTCTGCGGGCAGGTAGCGCCACACGGAATCAAACCCTATCCGGTTGCACAGCCGCGTCAGCAGATCGGCCAGATCATCCTGTGCCTGTGCGCCGGTAGTGGTTATTTGCGCTGGGGCCATCGCTTCTGTGGCAGTGGCGCTCAGGCGCATGCGATCAATGCCAAAGCCTGCATCCAGCCCTTCCAGCGCGCGGGTGAACAGGGGGGCAATGGCGGCAGGCTCGCGCATGGGGCGGGCCAGCCCGATTTCCAGCCTTATGGCCTGCCCATCCACGCGCGCCAGTTCCAAAAGCACCCGCCGCGCGCCCTTATCCGCGCGGCGCAAATGGGTGCAGAGCCGCGCCAGCAGCCGATCCAGCCCGGCGGTGATATCGCCCATCAGCCCAATCGGTTCGGGCAGCGACAGGCGCACGGCAAGGGGCGGGGCCTCTGGGGGTGGGGTGACCGGCTCTGCCACATGGCCCAGCGTCTGATCCAGCCGCATGAGGGGCGCCGTGCCAAAGCGCCGCGCAAGGCTGGCGCGGGGCAGTTGGTGCAGATCGTGCACAAGGCGCAGGCCCAGACGCTCCAGCCCCTCCAGCGTGTCAGCTTCCAGCCGTAGCGCGGCCAACGGCAGGGGCATGAGCGCCTGTTCCATGCGTCCCTCTGGCACGATCCCGCCGCGCCCGTAATGCGCCATGGCCCAAGCTGCGCCGCGTGTGGGGGCAATGGCGGCGCGGGCCTCAAAGCCCATGCGCGCCAGCCTTGCACACAGATCGGCCAGCAGCGCCCCCTCGCCCCCCAGCAGATGTGCGGCCCCTGTGATATCCAGCGCCAGCCCATCCGCGCCCTCTGTTGCCACCCAAGGGCAATAGCGCAAGGCCCAGCGGCGCAGCGCCTCCAGTGCGCGCCCCTCTTCCAGCGGATCGGCCGGGCGGGTGAGCAGATCGGGGCAGAGCGCGCGCGCATCCGCCAGCCCCATGCCCGCGCGCAGCCCGCGCGCCATGGCTGCCGGGTTCAGGCAGGCCAGCCTGTCGGCCCCGCGCAGGCGTTCCACAAGCGCAAATGCCCCCGCCACTGGCCTGCGGCGCAGTGCCAGATCAGACCGGAAACGGGGCAACCAGAGCACAAGGATACGGCGGGGCATGTGGGGGCCATATGTTCACTTTATGTTCCAATTTAGGGCGCGCTTGGCCCAGAGTCGAGTCTGCGCCTTCAAGATTGCAAATTCCCGCACTCTGCCGCATAAGGCCGCCTGAAGCGTATTGGAGTGTGGTGATGAATTATCTCGAATTCGAAAAACCCTTGGCCGAGATTGAGGGCAAGGCAGCCGAATTGCGCGCCATGGCTGCGGCCAACCCGGATATGGATATCGAGAAAGAGGCCACTGCGCTGGATGCGAAGGCCCAGAAACTGCTGGTCGATCTGTATCGCGCACTGACGCCATGGCGCAAATGCCAGGTGGCCCGCCATCCCGACAGGCCCCATTGCCGCGATTATATCGAAGCGCTGTTTGACGAATTCACCCCTCTTGCAGGGGATCGCGGCTTTGCCGAGGATGAGGCCGTGATTGGAGGGCTGGGGCGGCTGAAAGATCGGCCCGTGGTGGTGATCGGGCAGGAAAAGGGGCATGATACGCAATCGCGCCTGCGGCGCAATTTTGGCATGGCCCGGCCAGAGGGCTATCGCAAGGCCATCCGGCTGATGGAAATGGCAGACCGTTTCCGCCTGCCTGTGATTACGCTGGTGGATACGCCGGGCGCTTATCCCGGCAAGGGCGCGGAAGAACGCGGGCAGGCAGAGGCGATTGCGCGCAGCACGCAAAAATGTCTGTCGCTGGGCGTGCCACTGGTCTCTGTCATCATCGGCGAGGGCGGATCGGGCGGGGCGGTGGCCTTTGCCACGGCCAACCGCATCGCGATGTTGGAGCATTCGGTCTATTCTGTCATCTCGCCCGAAGGCTGCGCCTCTATCCTGTGGAAGGATGCCGAGAAAATGCGCGAGGCCGCAGAGGCGCTGCGCCTGACAGCGCAAGACCTCAAGAAGCTGGAAGTGATTGACCGGATCATCCCAGAGCCGCTGGGCGGCGCGCAGCGCGACCGGGCGGCGATGATCAAGGGCGTGGGCGCGGCGCTGCGGGCGATGCTCAAAGAACTGGATGGCAAATCCCCCGATGCGCTGCGGCAGGATCGGCGGCAAAAGTTTCTTGCCATGGGGTCGAAAGGGCTGGCGGCCTGAGCTTTTGCCACTTGGCGGATGCGCGCGGGGCCGCGGCATAGCTTCGCGCGGAATAAAGGCCGCAGGCCGCCGCGCCTCAAAGGGCCGCCCCCGCACGACGATACGTCACAGGTGATACCGTGGGGCAGGTTTGAGCATGTTGGGGACATTCACTCTTTCCCCGGCCAATCCCCGCCCCAAGCCCGGTTAACCGGGGGCGAAGCCCCCCCGGGCAGCGCCCGACCGCCCCCAGGGCGGGCGCTTTGCTGCCACAAGCGCGGGGATCGAGGTCACGGGGCGTTATACCATAAAGCGCAGACCACAGATGTCAGAGCGCCCACCCGCGGTCGGGCGCTGCCCTGTGGTTTGCATGATGCCTTAAGGGGTGCGGTTGCCCAGCAATGCGCAG
>JAIUNA010000303.1 GCA_022565265.1 Roseinatronobacter sp.
ATCAGCGCGCGGTAGCGGCCCTGACTGTCGGTCCACAGGCCCGATGCGACGCTGCCATGCGCCAGCCAGCTTTGCCCGCCGACCATGGGCGCTGTGGCCCAGCCGGACCGCATGGCAAGGCCGCGCGCATCCAGATCGTCCTGAATACGCTCTAGCGTGCCTGTATGGGTGGGGATGTAGAGCGGGTTCTCGAAGATGGATCGCCCGTAGGATTCGACATACATCAGGATCAGATCACGGCCTGCCAGCCGGTCAAGGAACGGGCCGGCGTTCAGCATCGGGTCTTCACGCGCGGCGGTGCGGAACTGTGCCAGATCAAGCCGCGTGTCGCGGATTTGCACTGCGCGTTCCAGACCGACACGCGCTGTAAAGGCCGCGCCGGGGATCGCCTGCGACAGTGCGGGCGGCAAGGACCATGCGCGGCGTGCCTGACCGATTTCCGCGACGGCTATCGCACTGAATGGCACCAGCGCGACCGCCGCCCCCCAGCGCTGATAGCGCCATGGCCCGATGGCGGCCCAGACCCCTGTGGCCCACCAGAGGGCGAAGCCCACTAGCCCTGTTGCGGCCAGCGCACCCCCCAGTGCGGCCAGCGCCAATGCGGACCCGATACTGCCCTGCAACAGCACCCAGCCCGCTTGCGCAAGGTTCAGATCCACCAGCACATTGAAGCCGCGATTAAAGGCGATGAAGGTAGCGAAATCTGCCAGTTTCAGAACCGCGATCACAAGCAATACCAGCACCAGCGCGGCGCGCAGAACCCGCCCCGGCCCGCGCGGCCCTGCAAGGATCAGGGCTGCGAGGATCACGGGCAATTCCAGCGGAAACAGTAACAGCGCCCCCCATGTCATCGCCGCCGGGTGGTTGGGCTGGATCAGCACCAGATAGAGGATGAGCGTTGCGAGAGAGATACGGATCAAAATCTGCCCCTATCACACAAAAGCACAGCTATGCGCTGGGCAGGGGGGCTGGGCGACAAGGGCAGCGCGGAAGATCTGACAAGACAGGACCATGCGCGATAAGGTAGCATGAACACAGGCCAGTCAATCACTCTTGGATGATATTTGCGTCAATCGGGCAGGGCAGGCGCGGGCGTGACTTGTTATTTGCGTGGCAGCCCTATCCTATTCTCTCAGACGACGGAAAAGAACCGACATGAGACAAGCTGATCTGCCCCGATATTCTGCTGTGACGCGCGCCCTGCATTGGCTTGTGGCGATCATGGTTGTGGCGACGATCCCGATCGGCGTGATCATGCTGCAGGAGGGTCTGGCGCGGCCCACGCAGGATCTGTTGTTCATTCTGCACAAGAACGGGGGCGTCCTGATCTTGCTGCTGGTTGCGTTGCGCATCATCTGGCGGCTGCGCAGCCCTGCCCCCCCGCTTCCCGCCACGATCCCGCAATGGCAAGCGCGCGTGGCCCATTGGGTGCAGTTTGCGCTTTATGCCCTTTTGCTGATCATGGCGATCAGCGGCTATATCCGGGTGCGGGCAGGCGGATTTCCGGTGGAGATGCTGGACGCGCTGTCGCTGCCGCCGCTTGTGCCCCGGTCCGAGGCATTGGCAGAGACAGCGCAGCAAATCCACGCGACCGCGCGCTTTCCGCTGGTGGCCTTGATGTTGCTGCATGTGGGGGCGGGGCTGCGTCATCTGGTGGCACGCGACGGGGTGTTTGCGCGCATCTGGCCGCCGGTTGGTCGATGAGCCTGCGCCTGATCTCTCCGGTCCGTCTGTTGCTGGCCGCTTTGGGCGTGACGGCGCTGCTGACATGGCTTCTGGCGCGGGGCCTGTCACTGGACAGCACGCATCCAGTGCTTGCGGCGCTGGTATTGGCCTTGTTTGCAGTGACGACATTGATGCTTGCGGCATCGGCCCTGACTGCCGTGGTGGGTGTGTTCTGGCGGGATCGTGCGGACGCAAACGCAGGCAATCCGCCCGGCCGCTGCGCGGTTCTGTGGCTGGTCTGTGGCGAGCCGCCAGAGCCATTGGCCGCGCGTGTGGCGGAGTTCCTTACCGGGCTGGAGGTGACTGCGCAATCGGGTGGGTGTGATGTGTTCATCCTGTCGGATACCCAAGGGGAAGCGGCCCTTGCGCGCGAGCAGGAGGCGCTGTCGGGGCTGATGGGGCGTATCCGCTACCGCAACCGCGCCGATCCCACAGGGCGCAAACCCGGCAACCTGCAAGACTGGATCGCGGCGCAGGGCGCTGCGTATGAGGCATTTCTGATCCTTGACGCCGATAGTGGTTTCAGCGCGGTACGGCTGGCTGCGATGCGTGCGCGCATGGCGGCCAACCCTAGGCTGGCGCTGGTGCAGGCCGCGATCCGGCTGCGCCCGGCACAAAGCCGTTTCGGGGTGATGCAGCGGCTGTCATCGCGGCTGTCGGGGCCTGTGTTCGCGCGCGGTCTGTCGCGGCTGAGTGGGGATGCCGGGAATTTCTGGGGCCATAATGCGCTGATCCGCGTGCATGCCTTTGCCGAAATTTCGCCCTTGCGGGATCTTCGCGGCCGCGCGCCCTTTGGCGGGCCGGTTCTGAGCCATGATTTCATCGAGGCTGCGTTTCTGCGGCGTCGCGGCTGGCAGGTGGAAATCTGCCCCGACAGCCGTGGCTCTTTCGAGGATGCGCCGGAAACACTGGCCGCACATCTGCGCCGGGACCGGCGCTGGGCGCAGGGCAATCTGCAACATCTGCGCCTGATCGCGTTGCCGGGGCTGCATCTGACCAGCCGTCTGCATCTGGCGGCGGGGATCATGTCCTATCTGATGGCACCGCTATGGTTGTTGATGGTGCTGATCATCGGGTCTGGCGCGGTGCATGCCAGTGCCGGGGTGCTGTGGCCCTTGTTGGGGGTGCTTGCGCTGCTGCTTGCGCCCAAGATTGCGGGTGTTCTGGCGCGGCCCAAGGCACTGGCGCGGGCTGCGCGCCGCCGGGTGCTGTTGCGCGCGCTGTGGGGGGAATTGTGCCTGCCCACGGTGTTTGCGCCGATTGGCATGTTTCGGCGCTCTGGGTTTGTCGCGGCTGTGCTTGCGGGGCATAATGCGGGCTGGGTGCCGTCTGGCCAGCCGATGACGGAACATGGCGCAAGGGGCCGGGCAGAGGTGATGGGCGGGCTTGCGATCATTCTGGCCGTGGCCTTGCCGCAATGGGCGAGTGCGGGGGCTGGTCCTGCGGCGCTGGCCGGTGTGTTGGTGCTGCCTGTCGTTCTGCCGCTGCTATTGGC
>JAIUNA010000304.1 GCA_022565265.1 Roseinatronobacter sp.
ATTGGCAGGCCACAGCGCCGGGCGCAGCATCAGCCGCTGGATGATCCACCACCCCCCCAGAACCCCCGCAATATAGGCCAGCGCATACCAGCGCAGCGCAAAGCTGAAATTGCCGATATCAATCGAGAAAATCTCTGGTCGAAGATCGGGGAAAAGAATTGCAAGGGAAATCATATGCGCCTGCGCTGTTTGGTCGGGGTTGCGACTGTCTGGCGCGGAGTGTCAGGGGAAGTCAACCTTGAGTTTCTCCGCGCGAGGTCACATATAGGGCAGGTAGCATGATTTGAGGTGCAAGATGCAAAGCCGCAACCGCTTTCTGGATGATATGTCGCAATTGATGACAAATGCGATGGGTGTGGCGCAAGGCGCCCGCACCGAGGCCGAAACCGCCATGAAAAGCCTGATGGATCGCTGGCTTGCCGACCGCGATTTCGTCACGCGCGAGGAATTTGACGCCGTGCGCGCCATGGCCCAGAAAGCCCGCGAAGAGAATGAAGCACTGAAAGCGCGGCTGGACGCGCTGGAAGCCAAACAGGGCTAGACTTCTCCCAAACTGCGCGAGGGTTCCCTTCTGAGGGGGCGCTATTGGGCGGTTGGGGAAAGCCGCGCATCAATGGGCAGTGGCGTCCATTGAGATGGTATCTCTTGCAACACAGGGCAGCGCCAGACCGAGGGTGGGCGCAGCCCGGCAGGCCTGCGGCGCGTGTTAACCGGGCTTGGTGCGGGGATTGGCCGGGGAAAAAGTGAACTTCCCCTAAATCCGTAGCGATATTGGGTGAGATGCAAAAGGCTAGCGCAGCGCGGGCACGCCCGCAAACTCCCCCAAAGCGCGGGGTTTTGGCCCACCTGTGGCCCAATCCAGCAATTCAACCGTATGCAGCACGGGAATTTCCGTGCCAGAGCCGATTTGCATCATGCAGCCGATATTTCCCGCAGCGATCACATCGGGGGGTTTGGCTTCCAATGTCTCGACCTTGCGCGCTTTGAGTTGTTGCGAGATTTCGGGTTGCATCAGGTTGTACGTGCCAGCCGAGCCGCAACACAAATGGCTGTCTTTGGGTTCCACCACCTCGAAACCTGCACGCTTTAGCAGGTCTTTGGGCGCGGTCTTTATCTGCTGGCCATGCTGAAGCGAGCAGGCCGCGTGATAGGCCACTTTCAGCCCTTGCGGTTGGCCCTCTGGCAGGCCCAGCGTTACCAGCACCTCACTCACATCGCGGGCAATGGCGCTTACTGCCGCAGCCTCTTTGGCCAAGGGTTCATTGCGGAACATATGGCCGTAATCTTTGACAGTTGTCCCGCAGCCGGACGTATTGATGACAATGGCATCCAAGCCCTGCCCTTCCATCTCTGCCCACCATGCGCGGATGTTTTTGGCGGCTGTGGCGTGGCTTTCGGCGGTTTTGCCCATGTGATGAGTCAGCGCACCGCAACAGCCCTGCCCTTCGGCAATCACCACCTCTGCGCAAAGACGGCGGAAGAGGCGGATGGTGGCATCATTGATATCGGTATTGAGCGCGCGTTGTGCGCAACCTGTCATCAGCGCAACCCGCATCTTGCGCGTGCCTTGGGGTGCGAAAACCTGCGGATCATCATTGCGCGACACGGGCGGGATATGTTTGGGGGCCATATCCAGCATCGCGCGCAGCCGCGCATCTGGCATCAGGCCCCGAAAGGGCCGGCCGATCTTTGCGCCCAGAAGCGCCAGCCGAAAACGCGTGGGATAGGGCAGAATGCGCGCCAGCACCCAGCGAAGCAGCCTGTCGGAAAGCGGGCGTTTATAGGTTTGTTCGATATATTCGCGCGCGTGATCGACCAGATGCATGTAATGCACGCCCGATGGGCAGGTTGTCATACAGGCTAGGCAGGACAGGCAACGATCGACATGTTTTACGGTTTTCTCATCTGCCGGGCGGCCTTTTTCCAGCATGTCCTTGATCATGTAAATCCGGCCGCGCGGGCTGTCCAACTCATCGCCCAGCACTTGGTATGTGGGGCAAGTGGCAGTGCAAAAGCCGCAATGCACACAGGTGCGCAGCACTTCGTTGGAACGCTGGATGGCGGGGTCTTGCAACTGCTGGGGCGTGAAGGTGGTTTGCATGGCGTTATCCCATCAAGCCGGGGTTAAGCACCCCGCGCGGGTCAAACTTTGCGCGCAGCCCTGCCGCGATTGCGGCCAAGGGCGCGGGCGCGGGCTGGAACACGGGCAATGCGGCGCGTGTGGCCTCAGACGCGCGGATCAGCGTGGCATGGCCCGCAAATGCGCCAAGCCGGGCGCGCAAATCCGTCCCCTCGGCCACCAGCGCCCAGATCAACCCCCCGCCCCAATCCAACAGCGCGGGGCAATCAGCGCGCGCCATGATTTCAGGCGCATCCGAGGGTTTGACCGATAGCCGCCAGACATCACCCGCGCGGCCTGCAAAAGCCTGCACATCGCGGATATCCTGCCAGAGCGCGGCACTTTGCGCGGCCTCCAACACTTCCCATTCGCCCCCCAAGACCGTTTCCAGCGCGGCGCGGCGATAGGCCACTTGCTTGGCGAACCCCTCTATGCGCAGGCAAACACGCCCGGCCTCGTCGCGGGCCGCGCCATTCACCTCATAGGGTGTGCCAAGCGCGCGTGACATGACATCCACCGCCGCAGCGGGAGAGAGCGGCGCGCTGCGCAAACTGGCTTCGGTTTCCGGCACGGGCAAGAGTTTGAAGGCGCATTCGGACAAGACGCCCAAAGTGCCCCAACTGCCCGCCATCAGCTTGACCAGATCATAGCCGGTGACGTTTTTCATCACGCGGCCCCCATTTTTCACCACTGCGCCTGTACCATCGACAAAACGCACACCGATCAGGCTGTCACGGCAAGCGCCCACTTGCACCCGGCGCGGGCCAGAGGCATTGGCCGCCACCATGCCGCCCATGGTTGGTGCCCCATCGCGGCCCAAGAGTGCGCGCATGTCCATGGGTTCAAATGCCAGTCGCTGGCCCTCTGCGCCCAAGGCGGCCTGCACCTCGGCAAGCGGCGTGCCCGCACGCGCAACCACTGTCAGCGCGCCCGGCTCGTAGAGTGTGATCCCTGACAGCCCCGCCACCGAGAGCGCGGCTCCGGTAACTGGCTGGCCCACGCTGGGCGTGGAACACCCTGCAATCCGCAGCGGCCCGCTTTCGCTGGGGATCTGTTCGGACAGCTATGGGGGTGTAATCGGGCGCGTGG
>JAIUNA010000305.1 GCA_022565265.1 Roseinatronobacter sp.
CATTTTTACTTGTTCTTCATGCCAGATTTCGCCCGGCCCGCCTATTGCGGGCAAGAGGGGCACATTGCTGTTAGGCAGGGATTTCCCGCAATGGTGGGGTGTGGCGCGCGCGCCGCAGTCGCGGCGCGCGCCAGCCTGATGCATATCCTTGGGCTGATGGCTGGAAAATGGCCGCATACGCTGGCCATACAGCCCGGCGGAGTGACCCGTGCGCCCACCCCTGCCGAGCGCATGCGCATTCTCTCCAGCCTGCGCAGCTTTCGCCGGTTTCTGGAACGGGACTTGTTCGGCGCAGAGCTGGAGGAATTTGTCGGCTTGCGCAGTCAGGAGGGGCGTTTGGGCTGGAGCACGGGGGATGTGGGGCTGTTCCTGCGCGCTGCGGCCAGTCTGGATCTTGCGCAGATGGGGCCGGGCGCTGGCCGTTACCTGAGTTTTGGAGCCTATCCAACAAGCGCGGGTTATGGCTTTGCGCGCGGCATGTGGCAGGAGGGGCATCTGTCAGATATCCCGCTGCAAGCGATTGTCGAAGATATCAGCCATGCCTGGATGCTGGGCAGCGCCGCCCACCCTGCCAAGGGCATGACCGAACCAGATGAGGATATGCGCGACCCTGCCTATAGCTGGTGCAAGGCCCCGCGCCTTGCGGGCTTGCCCATGGAATGCGGGGCCTTGGCGCGGCAGGTCATCGATGGCCATCCGCTGGCGCGCGATCTTGCCGCAAAAGGTGGTGGAGTGCTGGCGCGGGTGGGGGCGCGGTTGCTGGAAACCGCCCGCCTACAGTTGCTGATGGAAACCCTGGCACAGGGGATTGATCCGGCAGCAAAATTTATGTCGCAAGGCAATCTGCCGCAACAGGGCGAAGGCGCAGGGCTGGTCGAGGCCGCGCGCGGCGCCTTGGGGCATGGGCTGCGGATCGAAGGGGGGCGGATTGCATCCTATCAGATCATTGCGCCAACAACCTGGAATTTCAGCCCGCGCGATAGCGGCGGCACGCCCGGCCCGCTGGAGGCGGCACTTGTCGGTGCGAGAGTTTCGCACGGCGAGGATACTCCGCTGGAAGTGCAACATATTGTTCGCAGTTTCGACCCATGTATGGTGTGTACTGTGCATTGAAACCACCCTTTCGGCGGCTTCCTCTCTATCGCTTTGGCAGCCGCCCCCAGAATATTCGAGCGTGCAACCAATCTTATGACACATATTTGCAGGATCAGGGTCAGAGGGCAGGTGCAAGGGGTCGGGTTTCGGCCTTTCATATGGACATTGGCGCAGAATCTGGGGCTGCGCGGCTGGGTACTCAATGACGCTGAAGGGGTTTTGATTGAAGCACAGGGCGCGGCGATGGCGGCTGTTGTGTCTGCCATTCGCACGCAAGCACCCCCTCTGGCGCGCGTGGATGCCGTTGACGTGACGGCTTTGGCACAGGCAGAATTGCCCGATGGGTTTGAGATATTTGCCAGCGCAGGCGGGCTGGTGCGTACCCGTGTCACCCCGGATGCCGCAACCTGCCCTGCTTGTCTGGCAGAGATTTGTGATCCGGCGGCGCGGCGTTTCGGGTATGTCTTTACAAATTGCACTCATTGCGGGCCGCGGTTTTCCATTCTGAATGCCTTGCCGTATGACCGCGCGCAAACAACGATGGCCCGTTTCAGGATGTGCGGTGCCTGTGCTGCCGAATATGCCAACCCTGCCGACCGCAGGTTTCACGCACAGCCCATTGCCTGCCCGGAATGCGGCCCGCAACTTTGGTTCGAGCGGGGCGGCGAAACAGTTCCGGGCAATGCGATTTCCATCGCAGCACAGGCGCTTGCGGCAGGGCAGATTCTGGCAATCAAAGGGCTTGGCGGCTTTCATCTTGCTTGTGATGCGCGCTCAGAACAGGCCGTCGCGCTGCTGCGCCAGCGCAAACGCCGCCCCAGCAAACCCTTTGCGCTGATGGGGACGCTGGAGATGATCTGTGCCGCGTCCTCTGTCTCAGGGCCAGAGGCCGAGCGGCTGCAAGACCCCGCAGCGCCAATCGTCTTGCTGGACAGGGCAGGGCATGATGCGCTTGCCCCCTCTGTCGCGCCCGGAATGCCCACGCTGGGCTGGATGCTGCCTTACACCCCCCTGCATCACCTTCTGATGGCGGCGTTCAATGCGCCGCTGGTGATGACATCGGGCAATCTGTCCGGTGAGCCGCAGGTTATTGATAACCGCGCCGCCCGCGAAAAACTCGCGCAATTTGCAGATGGGTTTGTAATGCATGACCGCGACATAGCCCGCAGGCTGGATGATTCTGTCGAGCGTATCATGCCTTCTGGCCCCATGATCTTGCGTCACGCGAGAGGGCGCGCGCCAAATACCTGCCCCTTGCCGCCGGGTTTTGAAGATAGCCCGCAGGTTCTGGCCATGGGGGGGCAGATGAAAGGCGCGTTTTGCCTGACCCGCGACGGTGAGGCCCTGCTTTCGCACCATCTGGGGGAACTGGACGATGCGCTGACATGGGATGAATACCGCAAGGCGCTGGAAGATTATTCGGTATTGTTTGATCATCGGCCAGAGCGTGTTGCTGTCGATGCCCATCAGGGGTTTCGCGCCACGCAGGCGGGCCATGCGATGGGGCTTGCGGTCACAGAGGTTTTTCATCATCACGCCCATCTGGCGGCCTGTCTGGGTGAAAATGGCTGGCCGCGCGATGAGGGCAAGGTTGCCGCGATTGTGCTGGATGGGTTGGGGTTGGGGCCAGATGGCACGCTGTGGGGCGGCGAATTGCTGCTGGGGGATTATGCGGGGTTCGAGCGTATCGCATGGCTGGAGCCTGCGCCTCTTGCAGGTGGCGACATGGCGCAGCGCGAGCCTTGGCGCAATGCTCTTGTCCGGCTGGATGCGGCGGGTCTGTCATATATGGCTGACAGGCTTTTCCCCGATATGCCACGAGCGCTGATCCGTCGGGCCTGTATATCTGGAATAAATTCGCCGCTATCGAGTTCTGCGGGGCGGGTGTTTGATGCGGTCGCGGCCCTTTTGGGTATGTGCCCCACCCGCCAGACCCATGAGGCAGAAGCCGCGATGGCGCTGGAAGCCGTGGCGCAAGGCATTGCAAAGGCCACGCCCTATCCGATAGGGGCGGGCGCGGAAATTGGCTTGGCCCCGCTATTTGCAGCCCTATGCGCCGATCTTGATGCGGGCTGCGCCACAGCACAG
>JAIUNA010000306.1 GCA_022565265.1 Roseinatronobacter sp.
ACTGGCAGCTCTGGAGAGAAGATCGTTATCTGTGGCCCCTCTGGATCTGGAAAATCCACCTTGATCCGCTGTATCAACCGGCTTGAAGAGCATCAGGGTGGCGATATCATCGTGGATGGCATTCCGCTGACCGACGATGTCAAGAATATTGATCAAATCCGTTCCGAAGTCGGGATGTGTTTTCAACAGTTCAACCTGTTTCCACATCTTACCGTGATGGAAAACTGCCTGCTCGCCCCCATGTCAGTACGCAAAACACCCCGCGCCCAAGCGCTGAATCTGGCGAAACATTATCTGGAAAAGGTCAGGATTCCCGATCAGGCCGACAAATACCCAAGCCAGCTAGCAGGCGGGCAGCAGCAGCGGGTTGCGATTGCGCGGGCCTTGTGCATGCAGCCCCGGATCATGCTGTTTGACGAACCTACATCCGCGCTTGACCCGGAAATGATTGGCGAGGTTCTGGATACGATGGCCGAACTTGCGGCAGACGGCATGACGATGATCTGCGTAACCCATGAAATGGGGTTTGCCCGCAAGGTGGCGGATCGCGTGGTGTTCATGGATCAGGGGCAGATTGTCGAGGAGGGGACGCCAGATGCCTTCTTCACGGCCCCTCAGAATGACAGGACGCGGAAATTTCTCAATCAGGTTCTGCACTACTGAACCGACGCTTTTTCGCCTGAAGGTTTGTTATCAAGTGAATTACGTCTGATACCACGCCAGCTTGAACGCGTTTTGCGCGCCATTCCTGCCCCGGTGCGTTTATGTGGTCGCCCCTGTCAACAGATCGCGCAGGTGCGCAACACCCTGTGCCACCAAGCTTGCATCCCCACGGGCCTCGACATTGAGCCGAACCACAGGCTCTGTGTTCGAGCTGCGCAAGTTGAAGCGCCAGAGGCCAAGATCACAGCCAAGCCCATCGGTTTCGTCGATTGCCTGTGCAAGGGGCACAAATTTGGCACGCACACGCGCAAGCGCGGCCTGTGGATCATCCAGCGTGAAATTTATCTCGCCCGAAGATGGAAAAGCATCGCGCCGCGCGCACACCAGATCGCGCAATGCGCCCTTTCGGCTGACCAGTTCCGCAATCAACACCCAAGGGATCATCCCGCTATCACAATGGCAAAAATCGCGGAAATAGTGATGGGCAGACATCTCACCGCCATAAATGGCATCATGATCGCGCATGGCCTGTTTGATAAAGGCATGCCCGGTGCGCGATTGCACAGCTTCGCCCCCCGCATGTGCGACCACATCCAATGTGTTCCAGATCACGCGGGGATCGTGGATAATTTTTGCTCCGGGGTATTTGGCAAGGAAAACTTCTGCCAACAGCCCCACCACATATTCACCCGCAATGAAACTGCCCTCATGATCGAAGAAAAAACACCGATCGAAATCACCATCCCAAGCCACGCCAAAATCCGCCCCTGATGCAGTTACGGCTGCGGCGGTTTCAGGCTGGTTTTCTGGCAAGAGCGGATTGGGAATACCATTGGGAAAACGGCCATCGGGGGTGTGATGCATGCGGATGAATGTCAGGGGTGCACCCTTTGCCGTCAACTCTGCCGCGATGGCATCAAAACTCGGCCCCGCTGCGCCATTGCCTGCATTGACCAGTATTTTCAACGGTTTCAGGGCCGTCATATCCAGAAACGACAAAACGCGGGCCACATAGGCTTTGCGCGCCTCGGCGCTGATATCGCGCAATTGTCCCACAGTTTCGGGGCCGAAATCATCCGCCTCTGCGAGAGCGCGAATCGTATCAAGCCCGGTCGCGGCATCCAATGGCGCAGAGCCAGCGCGCACCATTTTCATGCCGTTGTAATCCATCGGATTATGCGAGGCGGTGACACAAATCCCGCCATCCGCAGCGAAATGGCTGGTGGCAAAATACATTTCTTCTGTACCCGACAGACCGAGATCAAGCACCTCTGCCCCTTCCGCCATCAAAGCGCGGGCCACAGCCTGCGCAAGCGCCTGTGACGAAGCGCGGCAATCACGCCCCAGCACCACGCGCCTTGCCCCCAACGCCCGCGCAAAGCCGCGCCCGATACGACCCGCAATCGCTTCATCCAGATCAACCCCCAGACGACCGCGGATATCATAGGTCTTGAAGCAGGTGAGTTTCGTCATCTCGGTATCTCTCTGTCGAATCGTATTGGAAGCGTTCCGGCACGTGCGGGCCGCAGGCGCCGCTTTATGCGGTGATGGCCCAATTACCACAAGCGCAAAGGCCATGCGCAACAGGCACGATCACAACGCAGTACCCGGCAAGAAACATTTTCACGCTAGGGAATGACGCTGTAACTTCAGGGTGCAACGGCTTCAAACTCAGCACAATCAGCCCCCGACCATATGGATGTAAGGCTTAAAACCAATAAAATTTACAAATTGGCATCTGTCGTGTAAAGTTCGGGAAAGCACCACATCGCTTCACCTACTGCCCCGATCGTAGTTTCACGTCACCATCGGAATGGAGGATAAACCGATGAAACAAGTGCCTGTTACGATTGTAGCCACCTTTGCCCTTGCAACACCAATCGCCGCAGATGGCCTGTCGCATCTGCCGCTTCTCTCCGATATCGCCCCCCAAGCAATCGCGATAAGCCCGCATGTGCCGCATATGGGCGCGCATTGGGCCGAACCTGCAAACCTGCCACTTGGGCCAATCTATTGTGAAATCGAAGGCCATGTTGTCTGCGTGGAATACATGTTCCTTGCAAGCGATCTTGCAGCTGGTCGAGACTGGACAAATATCTCTCCGGGAATGCAGACCCCTCCCATCACCCGCATTGATATGGAGTTCAAACCAGATGGGGTTGGGCCTTTTCAGGAACCTCTCTATCAGGTTCATCTCTATTTTGCACAAACAGAGGTGCTGAACGCCCGTTAATGCGCCACACCCCGCGCCACGGATAGACGTCAATGCCCGTCCTGCGCACCTTCTCCGTGGCATCAGGCCAGCAAGGGTGCCACTGGCGCAGCGACAGACGCCAGCCATCCGCCAAGCTGGCGCAATCTAAAACTGGCCCGGCCATAACATCGCTTGGGCCAGTTCTCTATAGCCAGTTCTCTATAGGGGGAGCGGGGGTTTTACCCTGTCAGGCATCCTGCCCAAGGCTGGGGGCGGGGCGCTGGGGGAGATGGGGATGGGCCGACATGTGAAAGGGCGC
>JAIUNA010000307.1 GCA_022565265.1 Roseinatronobacter sp.
CACCACGCCGCCCAGTGATTTCACTGCGCCTTTGATTTGTGGCGTGATCGCAAACACCTGCCCGGAATCGATATCATATTCCCGCCCTTGCGCATGATCTGCCACGCAAAACCACACAGGCCCCCGTGCGCGGGATGGCCCGTCTTTATGGCGCGCCAGCAGGGATGCGACAGAGGCAATCGCTTCTGGCGCATCGACATGCACGCGCAGCCCTGCCGCGCCTGCATCGGCGACAACGGCGTCTACTGGTTGTACACCGCGCGCCAGCAGTTTCAGGGTTTCGGCTTCCATCGTGGCCTCGACTGTGAGAACCACATTTTGCCCGGCTTCCAGATACTGCCGCCCTGTTTCCAGTGTGTCGGAGAAGACTGTCACCTCATACAGCCCTGTCGGATCAGAGAGTTGCACAAAGGCGAAGCGGTTGCCGCGCGCGGATTTGCGTTCCTGCCGCCCCGATACCGCGCCGGCAATCTTGGCCACCAATGGCCCCCCGGCGGCTTTCTTCTCGATCTCGGCCAGCGTCAGCACCTGTTTGCGGCGCAGTGGCCCTGCGTAATAATCCAGCGGGTGGCCGGAAAGATAAAAGCCGATGGCCTGATGTTCCTGCGCCAGCCGTTCTGTGGGCAACCAGTCATCACAGCCGCTCAGCCGTGGTTCGGGAATATCCGCGCCTGCCTCGCCAAAGAGTGAGACTTGATTGGAGGCGCGCGCCTCGTGAATAGCGGCGGAATAGCCCACCAGCGCATCAAGGCTGTCGAACACGCGCTTGCGATTGCGTTCCAACTGGTCAAACGCGCCAGCGCGGGCCAGCATTTCCAGCGGGCGCTTGCCCACGCGTTTCAGATCCACCCGGCGGGCAAGATCAAAGAGGGTGGCAAAAGCTTTGTCGCCGCGCCCGTCCACGATCAGGCGCATGGCCTCTACGCCCACATTCTTGAGCGCGCCCAAACCATAGACAAGTGCGCCATCTTTCACCCCGAACCGCGCGCGAGAGCGGTTTACACAGGGCGGGATGACAGCAATCTCCATCCTGTCAACTTCGCGCTTATAGACGGCCAGTTTTTCTGTCAGGTGCAAATCGCAATTCATCACCCCCGCCATGAATTCCACCGGATAATTCGCTTTCAGATAGGCGGTTTGATAGCTGACAACGGCATAAGCCGCCGCATGGGATTTGTTGAAGCCGTAATTGGCGAATTTTTCCAGCAGGTCGAATACCTCGCCTGCCTTTTTCTGATCTACCCCGTTGGCCACCGCCCCTTGCACGAATTTTGGCCGTTCCTTGGCCATTTCCTCGGCGATCTTTTTGCCCATCGCGCGGCGCAGCAGGTCTGCGCCGCCAAGCGAATAGCCTGCCATGACCTGCGCAATTTGCATCACCTGTTCCTGGTAAACGATGATCCCCTGCGTTTCCTCCAGAATGAAATCAATCGAGGGGTGGATGGATTCCAAAGGCCGCAGGCCGTTTTTCACCTCGCAATAGGTGGGGATATTCTCCATCGGGCCGGGGCGATACAGCGCCACAAGTGCAACGATATCTTCAATGCAGGTGGGTTTCATGCGCCGCAGCGCATCCATCATGCCCGAACTTTCCACCTGAAACACGGCCACTGTGCGCGCAGAGGCATAGAGATCATATGTCGGTTTATCATCCAGCGGGATTGCGGCGATATCCAACGCCACGCCACGGCGCTTGAGCAGATCAACCGCGTTCTGGATAACAGTCAGGGTTTTCAGGCCCAGAAAGTCAAACTTCACCAGCCCCGCCGCTTCGACCCATTTCATATTGAACTGGGTTGCAGGCATGTTTGATTTCGGATCGCGGTAGAGCGGCACAAGCTCGTCCAGCGGCCTGTCACCAATCACCACCCCCGCAGCATGGGTAGAGGCATTGCGCAACAGCCCTTCCACCTTTTGCGCATGGGTCAGCAGACGGTCAACCACTTCTTCGGCCTTCGCGGCCTCGCGCAGGCGGGGTTCATCGGCCAGTGCCTTTTCAATGCTGACAGGTTTCACCCCTTCCACCGGGATCAGCTTTGATAGCTTGTCCACCTGCCCATAGGGCAGTTGCAGCACCCGCCCCACATCGCGCACAGCGGCCTTGGACAAAAGCGCACCAAAGGTGATGATCTGGCCCACCTTGTCATGGCCATATTTGTCTTGGGTATAGCGGATCACCTCTTCGCGCCTGTCCATGCAGAAATCGATATCGAAATCGGGCATGGACACACGTTCGGGGTTCAAAAACCGCTCGAACAGCAGCGCATAGCGCAGAGGGTCGAGATCGGTAATTGTCAGCGCATAGGCCACAAGGCTACCCGCACCAGACCCACGCCCCGGCCCCACGGGAATATCATTATCCTTGGCCCATTTGATAAAATCGGCAACGATCAGGAAATAGCCGGGAAAGCCCATGCCCTCGATGATGCCAAGCTCAAATTCCAGCCGCTTTTCATACTCTTCCACCGGGGCGGCATGGGGGATCACGGCCAGCCGCGCGGCCAGCCCTTCACGGGCCTGACGGCGCAGTTCATCTACCTCATCCTCGGCAAAGCGGGGCAGGATGGGCGCGCGTTTTTCGGCCTTATAGGCGCAGCGCTGCGCAATCTCGATTGTTGTTTCCAGCGCTTCGGGCAGATCGGCAAAGAGGGCTGCCATCTCTTCGGGGGATTTGAGGTAATGTTGCGGGGTCAGGCGGCGGCGGGGGGCAGATTGATCGACATAGGCGCCATCTTTGATGCATAAAAGCGCATCATGGGCCTCGTACATATCGGGCTTGGGGAAATAGGCGTCATTTGTGGCCACCAGCGGCAGGGCCAGTGCATGCGCCATCTCAACAAAGGCGCGCTCTGTCAGGCGCTCGGCCTCCATCATCTGGCCATCGCCATCAGCATGGCGCTGCAATTCCACATACAGCCGGTCAGGATAGGTCTTTGCCAGAAACTCCATTAGGGCGCGGGCTTTGGGCATCTGGTTGGTCTGGATCAGCTTGCCCACGGCCCCTTCGGCCCCACCGGACAGGCAGATCAGACCTTCGGAATACTGTTCCAACTCTTCCAAAGTGACCTGCGGCACTGCCCGATCTTTGGGCAGATAGAGGCAGGAATTCAGCTTCATCAGGTTCATATAGCCGCGCTCGGACTGCGCCAGCAG
>JAIUNA010000308.1 GCA_022565265.1 Roseinatronobacter sp.
CGCCATACATCACCGCGCCAATCAGGCGGTCATTTTCAATGACCAGCCGCTTGTAAACCCCGCGCGCTGGGTCGCGGAAAACGATATCCTCGCGCCCGTCTGCATCGGCGAAATCGCCTGCGCTGAACAGATCCACGCCTGTGACTTTCAGCTTGGTCGCGGTCTGGACGGGTTGAAAGGCAGCGTCCTTGCCCAGAAGGGTAGCGGCAGCCACTTTGGCTTGATCATACAGGGGGGCGACCAGCCCGAACAGTTGCGCGTTATGCTCCACGCATTCGCCGACTGCCAGAATGTCAGGGTCGGATGTGACCATCTGGTCATTCACAGTAATCCCCCGCCATATTTCCAGATGTGCATCTGTGGCAAGGCGGGTTTCTGGGCGAATGCCGACGGCCATGCACACCTGATCGGCGTCATAGACAGTGCCATCGTCCAGCAACACCGCCTCCACCCTGTCTGTCCCCAGAATGGCCTTGGTGGCGCCCTTGCAATGCACCTTAATTCCGCGCGCCTCCAGATCCTTTTGCAGCAGGTAGCCTGCGGCGGGGTCAAGCTGGCGCTCCATCAGATGGCCCATCAGATGGATAACCGTCACGTCCATCCCGCGCAGCTTCAGCCCCGCCGCCGCTTCCAGCCCCAGCAGACCGCCGCCAATGACCACCGCTTTCGCACCGGGCTTGGCGGATGCGTCGATCATTGCCTGTGTATCGTCCATGTCACGATAGGTAATCACACCGGGCAAATCCTTGCCTGCGACAGGGATGATGAACGGGGCCGAGCCTGTAGCGATCAAGAGCTTGTCATAAGGGGCACCGCCGCCGTTGGAATAAACAACCTTATGCGCGCGGTCGATGCGTACCACGGCCTCGCCAAAGCGGCAGGTGATGTTGTGGCAGGCATAAAAATCATCATCATGGGTGACGATTTCCGCGTAACTCTTCTCCCCCGCCAGGACAGGCGAGAGCATGATGCGGTTATAATTCCCGCGCGGGGCTGCGTTGAAGAGCGTGATATCCCAGCCCTCCGGCTCTGCGGCCAGCAGATGCTCCAGCACCCGGCCCGAGGCCATGCCCGCGCCGATGATGACGAGTTTGCGTTTCATTTGTTTACTCCGCCGCTTCGACAAAGCGGTGCCGCTCGTAAAGGAACCGCAGCACAGATTGCCGCGCTTTCAGATATGCCGGGTCGGACGCTGCTGCGATCCGCTCGCGCGGGCGTGCCAGCGGCACCTCCAACACTTCGCCAATTGTGGCGGCTGGCCCATTGGTCATCATCACGATCCGGTCGGCCAGAAGCACGGCCTCGTCCACATCATGGGTGATCATGATCATCGTATTGCCAAGCCGCGCGTGGATATCCATCACGGCATCTTGCAGATGCGCGCGCGTCAGCGCATCCAGCGCGCCGAAAGGTTCGTCCAGCAACAGCACTTTGGGTTCCATCGACAACGCGCGTGCAATGCCCACGCGCTGGCGCATCCCGCCCGAAATCTCGCCGGGGCGCTTGTCGGCCGCATGGCGCATCTGCACCAGATCAAGATTGTGCAATATCCAGTCATGGCGCTCGGCACGGGATTTCTTGCTGCGGAACACCTTGTCCACCGCCAGCTTGACATTGTCATAGACAGTAAGCCACGGCAGCAGGCTGTGGTTCTGAAACACCACAGCACGGTCAGGGCCAGGCGCGTTGACCTCGAACCCATCCAGCTTGATAGCCCCAATAGTCACATCGGTCAGGCCTGCGATCAGGTTCAGAAGTGTGGATTTTCCACAACCTGAATGGCCGATGATGGAAACAAATTCACCCTTTGCGATATCCAGTCGGATATCTTTCAGAACTTCCGTCTGCCGCGCGCCAGTGACAAAGGTTTTGCCAACATGCGAGATATTGAGATATGCCATGCCTCATGCCTCCGATGTGCTGCGGGTGACAATGCGCCCGATGAAGCTGACAAGCTTGTCCAGAAGCAGACCAACCACTCCGATATAGACCAGTGCCACGATGATGTCGGTCAAGCGCGAGGAATTCCACGCATCCCAGATGAAAAAGCCGATGCCAACGCCACCTGTCAGCATCTCGGCTGCGACAATTGCAAGCCATGACAGACCTACACCGATACGCAGCCCGGAGAAGATATAAGGGGCTGCGGCGGGGATCATGATCTTGAAAAAGAACTCAATCTGATTGAGCCGCAGAACCTGCGCCACATTCCGGTAATCTTGCGGAATATTCCGCACCCCGGCAGCCGTATTGATGATCACTGGCCAGATTGCCGTAATGAAGATTACGAAAATGGCGGAAGGACGGCTGTCCATGAAGGCGGCAAGCGAGATTGGCAGCCATGCAAGGGGCGGCACTGTGCGCAGCACCTGAAACAGCGGGTCAAGCCCGCGCATCATCCAGACTGACTGCCCGATGACAGCCCCCAGCAGCACGCCCACCACCGCAGCGAAGCCAAAGCCATAGGCGACGCGCTCCAGCGATGTCAGAACCCGCCAGCCCAGCCCGATATCCTGCGAGCCGTAAACATAGAATGGCTCAAGTATCAGATCGGACGATTCCATCCAAACGGCAGACGGGGTGGGCAGGTTGGAGCCTGGGGCAGAGAAGGCCACTTCCCAGATGGCCAGCAACACCAGTACCACAACCAAGGGTGGCAATGTGTTGGCGGCCAGAGAGGCGCCCCATGCTGGTAAGATAAGTTTCTTCGGCGCAGGTTCTGGAAACGTCGCAACCTTGGCCGCATGTGCTGGCGCGGTTCCGGTTTCGGGTTTCAGTTTTACGATGGCTGACATAGGCTTGCTCCTGTCCGCGATTTCAGGCCATTGCCTTGATGGCAAGGCTGTCGAGATAGGTGGACGGGTTTTCGGGGTCGAAAACCTTGCCGTCAAACAGGGTTTCAATCCCGCGGCTGTCACCAAAGCCCGATACATCAATGCCCAGATCGCGCGCAGCATCCAGCCACAGGTCGGAACGGTTGGTATTGGCGACGACAGAAGCAATATCCAGACCGGCAGGCTGATAGCCCCAGCGGATATTCTCGGTCAGAAACCAAGTATCAAGGCTTTTCCACGGATAGGAACTTGCGCCCCCATCGCGCCAGAATTTCATTTGCAGGCCGGTATCTGTTTTCA
>JAIUNA010000309.1 GCA_022565265.1 Roseinatronobacter sp.
CTGGATACGCTCTGCGCCCCGCCAACACCCCCGGCCCCAAGCCCCAACCTGGCCAGCGCCCCTGAACAGAAGGAAGTGAAGCATGTTGCCGCGCGCCTATTCTGAAAGCGCCCCCTGCCCGGATAAGCTGGTGGTGGCGCATTACGATCTTGCGCGCAAGATCGCCTGGCACATCCATGGGCGTGTTGGCCGCCGTGTGGAAATAGAGGATTTGCTGCAAGTTGCCTATCTGGGCCTGCTTGATGCCGCCCGGCGCTACAAGGTGCGCCCGGATACCCCCTTTGCCGCCTATGCGGGTATTCGTATTCGCGGCGCGTTGATGGATCATTTGCGCGGCCTTGCGGGTATGGCGCGGGGCGCGTTGCAGATGCAGACACGGCTACGCAACGCTGAGCAGCGTTTGTAACAGGCCCTGATGCTCAAACCCACAGAGGCCGAGATCGCGGCCGAATTGCAGCTGTCGCCAGATGAGCTTGCGCGCTGGCGAGGTGAAATTGATAGCGGCTCTGTGGCCTCGATTGATGATATCTATACCGACCATTCCATCATGTTCCGCGATCAAAGCCCGGATATCGAGGATAAGCTGACCCTCTCTGCGCGCAAGGTGATGCTGAAAGACGCAATTGCCGCCCTGCCCGAACGCGAGGCATTGGTACTACAATTATATTATGTCGAAGAGCTGAATGTCTATGAAGTGGCCGCCGTTCTTGGGGTGACAACCGGGCGGGTGTCACAGATAAAAAAGGCTGCGATGGAGCGTTTGCGCAAGCTGATGGATGTGGCGGAAAACACCCGTCGCTGAGCCGGTTTTGGCATGGTTTGGCGGTGGCTTTGCGCTGCTTTTTGTTTGCGAAACCGCCATCGGGCCTTGTGTGCCATACTGCAAAACCCTGCGCGACGAGAGGAGGGGTTTCCGGTATGGCGCACATAAGCCCGCGCCGCCACGATGCGGTTTTGGAGCATGTCGCGCAAAACTGGGAATCGGTTTTGCGCAAAAAACACACGACTACATACTGTTAGAGTTGGTCGGGTGACTGCGAATGAACGCGACACGCTCTCGTGGCCAAATGCGCCCAGATCGCTGCGCTCCGCCGCTGGCAGGCAAATCGCCCGCGCCCCGGCTGCAAAAGGCGCGCCGGGGCGCGCCTTTGAGGCCACAGGGCATACGACGATCGGCGTGATCGTCAGCACTGTGAAGGATGATTCCGTGTCAAGGTGGCGCTTGTGGGTCTGGCGTTGTATCCGGGCTTTCAACAAGCATCGCTGCGTACTTTGCAGCGCGTTCCGGGGAATTACGCTAAGGTGCTGGTGGCTGCGTGCATCGGTGAAATTGCCCCATTGCATGCGCGCTTTGCCCCCGATTGCCGTTCGCGGAAAAAGCCGTTGTTCCGCGTGGGCCTGAAACTGAGCCATTCTGTCGCGCGTAACTGGAGATATGCCATTTCCCATATGGGGCATATCTCCGCGATGTGATGGCCTTTGCGGGGCTGCGAACTATGGTTTTGTTAGAATTATTGCGCCGCAATCGCCATATACGGGGTAATCTGGGCCGCATGGGCCATACGTTTTGCCCAGTCGCGTGCGGCGGATTCAGCTGAGATTTTTCCTTGCGTCTGCAAGGCCAGAACTGCCGCTATTGCGCGCTCTTTAAGGGAAATGTCGCGATTCACCTCCAGACGTTGCCACGGGTTTTCATCCAGCCGCATTTCAACCCCGCATTCATCCAGACGCAGCCACAGGATTTTCCCCATCAATTCATAGGCTTCCGCCACTTCTTCTGTGGGCAGGTCGCGCCGCCGGATCAGGTGCATGCCGACATATTCGGTCAAGATATCGATATCGGCTTGGATGATTTCGGCGGCAACCGCAGTCCAGCCATCGGCGCTACTATGGGTCAGCCAGCGCCACTCCGGCATGGCAGGTTGCCGATACAGCAGCTGATTGGTGCCATTTGTCTCAGCAATCAGGAAATCGCGCGCCATCACCCGCAATTTTGCAAAGGGCGGTACATCGCCATCGGGCGGGTGTTGGGGTGCCGGCGCTGCGGGGGCGGTGGCCTGGGGCTGGGCAGGCGATATACTGGCCTCTGTCCAGCCAGCCAGCCCAGAGGCGTGCAACAAGCTGCGCCCCGCTTCGGTGACAGCAAAAACAGTCGAGGGGGCCTTATGTGCCGGGCTGTCGACCAGCCCGGCAATTTGCAACGCGATCACTTGTGCACGGCTTGGGTTGTGCCCGGACAAGATGCGCAACAGCCCCACCAGCGCAGGAGAGGCGGCGGAATTGTCCAGATCCACCAGATGCTCTATCAGAACCAGCATTTGCGCCCCCAGCATTTGCGGCGCATCGCGCAGCGTCGCCAGTTGCCTGCGCAGCAGTTTTGCAAGGGCGTTCAGGCTGCTTTGCCGGGTTTTGGAGGCCCAGTTGCCTGGTACCCCGTATAGCACCAACCTTGCAACCGGCCCGGAATCATCGGCCAACAGATCAAGATGCAGATCGACCAGATCTGTCACATAGCTGTCGCGCGCCGTGGTCACTGTGAGCGTGAACTCCGACAGTGCCATTTCCGTACCCTCGCCGGGGGCAACTAAGCCCGTCTCCACAAACTCGGCCAGATCCGCTGTCAATGCACGCCAATTCGCGCAGATCGGGGCCAGAATAAGCCGTGCCGCATGGGCATCGACAAGATGAGCAGAGGCCGCGCAGGCATCCTGCACAGTTTCTGTCAGGACAGACAGGATGTCTTTTGCCATGGTTCCCTTCCAAAATTCGGATATGCGCAAGCCAATCGCCAGCCTGCGCGGATTGGTACACGCCTCAGTGCCCCAGATGGGCACATGCCCTCAGAGAGTGGCGCAAACACGCTCCTGCGCACAAGTACGCAGAGGGATGGGCGATTTGCCTAATTCTTCTGGATTACCGACAAAAGGCTGGGTGTCTTGGCATGGCGCTTGCTGATTGGGGGCATGAAAACCTTTCTTGCTTATATTATCGGCCTTCTGGCCTGCTTTTCCATTGCCAGGGCGGAGGTGCCCGATTGCGAGGCGCTGGCCGAAATGGCCGCCCGTGCGGAAGGTGTGCCCGCGGGCCTGATGAGCGCGATTGCGCGGGTGGAATCCGGCTA
>JAIUNA010000310.1 GCA_022565265.1 Roseinatronobacter sp.
CGCCATCATCGGGCAGGAGTGTATCAATATAGGCCGCAACTGTGGGGGCGTGATAGGACAGACCTGCGGCCAAAGTGTCGCCACGCGCAATGCGCATCTGCGCCGCAAGGCGGGTGGGCAGGACAAGGCCAAGCCCTGTCGCGAAACTGCGCATAAGAAATTCCCGGCGTGACGGTGTCATGCACGGCGCCTCCTTCTGCCGCTGGTGCAACTCTGCGCTGATAGGACTGCGCCCCTGCCTGCGTGTCAATGCGCAACTGCTGCCGTTTGGCTGGCCGCAGGCTGCAGGGCAGGCCGCGTCTGCCCTGCCGCGGGCGGCTCGCATGGCCCCGAACGCTCAAAACCAGCCCTCTGCAGGCTGCGGCAGGACGACCGCCGCAGCGCGCCTCCGGCGCATTGCGCCAGAGCACCCCCATCCCCGGTCTTGAGAGCCATGACCTCTGCGCCCGCGCAGAAAATCGCCAACCACGCTGCCGAATTTTTCTGATCCCGCGCGCGGTCAGGCTGGCGCGGGGCAGGGAGGCTCTGGGGCGGTGATCGCTGGATACAGGGCGCGCAGCGATCCGTGATCGCGAGTGGCCCGCATTTTGCCCAAGGGCTGCCCGATGGGCGGGCCGAGGCCACGCGTGAGCGCGCTCTCGCACGGGCCGGGCGCGGGAATTGGCGGTGATCAAGACCGCGGCACAGGTTTTGCCGCGCGCCTGTTTCATACAGTGCAAAGGCGGCATAACGCGATGTGACTTGTTTGCGTTCGGGGCTCTCTGATCCGGTAAAAACAGGCGCGGCGGGTATTATCGGCGCATTTGTTAAAAACCGAACACGACCTAAAATATTATGTCGCCCGCGTGAATATAATTATCAGTTATTGTGCATAAGAGAGATCGCCTTGCGTCGTCTTGTCTTAATTCAACGCCCAAAATAAATCGCTTTCAGAAAATTTACATTCAGGCGCGATATATGCTGCTCCACATCCCGTATCTGCATATGACGGCTCCCGGCGCCTACTGGAAAGAGGCGTCACTTGGGATTGCAAGCTTTCTGATATGCGCGGCAATCATTTGGCTCGCGCGCAAAATGCCGTTTCTGACACCGCAACGGCACGCAACCGCCGTTCAAGCCGCCCATGTAGCGCCAACTCCACGCTTGGGCGGCGTTGCCATCTTTGCGGTATTGGCACTGAGCACCCTTTTGTCGAGAGCGGTGGTGTCCGAGCCCTATAAGATTTTTATCATGGCGACATCGATCTTGTTTTTTGTTGGTCTTGTGGAGGATTTGACAGGCAAGGTTCCACCGCGCTTGCGCCTGCTGGCGGCACTTCTCTCTAGCCTTCTGGTTATTATCTCTCTTGGCCTATGGTTGCCGCGCGCAGGCATACCGGGCCTTGATGGCTTGATGGGAAATTGGTGGGTCGGGGTGCCGATTACTTTGATGCTGACCGCCGGAATCGCGAATGGATTCAATCTTATTGATGGCGTGAATGGGCTTGCGGCAATGACTGCGCTGATAGCTGCACTCAGTTTCAGCATCATCTCGCATAACGCCGGTTTGCTCGGCCTGTCGCATATCAACCTTATGTTGGCTGCGAGTGTATTTGGATTTCTGGTGCTCAATTTCCCTGCCGGGAAAATATTTCTGGGCGACTGTGGTGCCTATGTGCTGGGCTTTGTGCTCAGTTGGCTTGGGATCGGTATTGTTATCAACAATGCCGCTGTCACGCCTTGGGCAATCTTGCTGGTGCTGTTCTGGCCCGTCGCAGATACGATGCTGGCCATCTATCGGCGTGCCTCCAGACGCCGCTCTGCCATGGCGCCTGATCGCCTTCATGTGCATCAACTGGTCATGCGCGCGCTTGAGCTGTGCGGGTGCCGCCGGTCTGTGGCCAATCCGCTGACCACACTCATTCTCATGCCCTTTATTGTTGTCCCTGCAAGCTTGGGCGTGGTGTTCTGGGATGAGCCGTTGCGTGCATTCCTCAGTGTGGTTTTCCTGGGGATAGGCTTTGCGCTCGCATATCGGATTGCTTTCAAACTGGTCTGGAAATATCGCGCGAAGCTGAAGAGGATGAACAGGGCCAATAGCGCCACGCACAGGCCCCGCCGATAGTCTTTCGCCCCGAACAGGCAGGGAGCCAGCGCAATCCCGTGATCTCTTCCTCTGCGATCATGGACAGTCTTTAAACAGGTCCACAATGAGGTTGCGCATATACGCGGTCGCAGGGTTGCCGAAGACGCGCTGGTGGTAGGTCAAATAATAGGGATATGGCGGAACATCCACAGGCAGGTCAAACAGGACGAAATCTTTATCGTCGACAATAAATCGTAACCGTGCCGGCAAGGCCAAAAGTCTGGATGTGCCGCGGAGAAGTTCGATATTCTCCCGATGGCTTTGTGAGATTACAGCAATCTCGCGTGTTCGGTGAAGCTGGGCAAGCTTCCGGTCAATGCTGCTGACACCGGGTGTGGCATTGCCAAACCGAATATGGGGGAAGCGGAGCCAATCCTCCAGTGTGACAGGAGAAGTGCAGGCTTTGGCAGCCAGTGGATGTGTTGCAGACATCACGCCGATATAATGATCCTGAAACAGCTCTTCGCGCACCAAGGGCGCGCACATGGTTTCATCCTGCCCGTCGCCCATAAACGCAAAGTCAATTTTATGCGCCAGAATATCCTCGATCGAATATTGCGTGACGGGCAGGAAATTCACCCGTGCAGCCGGGCTAAGAGATGTAATTTTCCGAAGCAGCGTGCCGCCCAATGCCGTGAGCGCATATTCTGAAACGGCGATGCGCCATGTGCTCTTGTCGCTTGCGGGATCAAAGACCTGCGGGCTGAGCAGACTGTCGCCGCGTGAGAGAACCTCTCGGGCCACTTGCACCATTTGCATGGCAATCGATGTGGGAACCATCTGCTGCCCCTCGCGCTCGAACAGACGGTCTTGCGTGATGTCTCTCAAGCGTTTGAGCGATTGACTGACCGCAGGTTGCGATAGCGACAAGCGGTTCGCCGCAGCACTGACGGATCGTGTCTCCTCAATCGCCACGAGCACATAGAGCAATCCGAGATCGGCACGACGCACAGTATTCATCTGACTTATCGAACTCCCC
>JAIUNA010000311.1 GCA_022565265.1 Roseinatronobacter sp.
ATCAGCACAGCCAAGGCCACCAGCCGCGCGCGCCCCGGCGCCAGCCACGCCGCCAGACCCCCGGCCAGCCCCCAGAACAGCGCCATCCCCCCCGCCATCAGCACCAAGGCGAACGGGGCCATCCAGCCATGGATTTCCGGCTCTATGAAAAACGGCTCTACAATCCAGAACAGGGATGCCGCGAAATAGCCCAAGCCTGACAGCCACATACGCCCGGCCCAAAGGCGCGGCCCGGCTTGGGCGGGCAGCGCCGCCATGATGGCGCAAAGCGCCAGCAGCGACAGCCACCACCAGCCCAAAGGCGCTTGCCCTGCCGCCGCCACAACCCCAAGCCCGGCATGAAGCGCAATCACGCGGGCCCGCCATCTTGCTGCGCCAGAGATCACGATTGCGCAGGCCTCATCTTATTGCGCCGCCTCGCGCAGCGCTTCGGGCAGATGCACCCGCAACCGCTTGATCCGGCGCGGCTCTGCATCGATCACCTCAAATTCCAGCCCGGCAGGATGAGAGATTACCTCGCCCCGCACCGGCACGCGGCCAGAGAGCAAAAATACCAGCCCACCCAGCGTGTCTATCTCTTCATCCTCGGCATTCTCTGTCAGCGCAAAGCCAAGCTGCGCTTCCAGATCCGCCAATGGGGCGCGGGCATTGGCCAGATAACATGACGGGCTTTCGCGGATGATATCTGCCTCTTCCTCGGTGTCATGCTCATCCTCAATCTCACCCACCACCTGTTCCAGCAGGTCTTCGATTGTCACCAACCCGTCAACGCCGCCATATTCATCAATCACAAGGGAAAAATGCGTCCGTTCCGCCTGCATCTTGCGCAGCAAGACTGAAAGCGGCATGGATGGGGGCACATACAGGATTGGCCGCAAGATCGCGCGCAGATCAATATCATGATGGCCATTGAACCCATAACGCAGCGCCAGATCCTTCAGCAGCAACAGGCCCAAAGGATTGTCCAGCGTCTCGGCATAGACGGGGATGCGCGAATAGCCCGAATCGCGGAACTGCGCGACAATATCGGCCAAATCGGCGCCTTGCTCTATCGCCACGATCTCGGCTTTGGGGATGGCCACATCCTGCACTTTCAACCGTTGCAGATTGGCTAGCCCCGGCAGCGTTTGCCCAAGTTCGCGGGCGCGCTCGCGCCGATCCTCGTCATCCGGGGTTAATGCATCAAACAAGCGTCCAAACAGACCGCGTGTTTCACTCTCTTTTGGATCTTCCAGCGCGCGTTGCGCCGCAATAGATCCGTCACTCGTATCGCCCATTTGTCCTTTCCGGCATCACAGGGGCATCTCGGCCCCGGTTTCATATGGGTTTGCGACCCCAAGTTGTGCAAGTATCTGCACCTCGGTTTCTTCCATAAGTGCTGCATCTTTATCACTGATATGATCGTATCCCAACAGATGAAGCACCGAATGCACGATCAGATGCGTGACATGGTCGTCAAATGCCTTGTCTTGCGCGCGCGCCTCGCGCGCGCAAGTGTCATAGGCCAGCGCGATATCACCAAGGGATTCGGGATCATCTGGCGTGCCTTCTTCGGGCAAATCGGGCGTGCCGCCGTCAGCTTCGGCGCTCAAATCCCATGCGGGCCAGCTCAGGACATTGGTTGGAATGGGCTTGGCGCGGAATTCGGCATTCAGCGTGGCGATACGGGCATCATCACAGGCCAGAAGCGCGATTTCAAACAGATCGGGCGACAACCGCAGATGCGCCAAAGTGGCACGCGCTGCGGGTTCTGCCAAAGCGCTCAGGCTCTCGGCATTCCAACGGTCATCTTCACAGACCACATCGACAAGGGCTGTATCAGACACCTTTTTCTTCGTCCCGTTCATAAGCCTGAATGATCCGGGCCACGAGAGGATGACGCACCACATCGGCAGAGGTGAAATAGCTGAAACCTATGCCATCCACCCCTTCCAGAATACGCTCTGCCGCGCGCAGGCCAGAGGCCACGCCGCGCGGCAAATCCACTTGCGAACGGTCGCCCGTAATTGCCATGCGTGACCCTTCGCCCAAGCGGGTCAGAAACATCTTCATCTGCATCTCGGTCGCGTGCTGGGCCTCATCCAACACGACAAAGGCATTTGATAGCGTGCGCCCGCGCATGAAGGCCAGCGGCGCAATCTCGATCCGGCGCTCTTCCATCAGCTTTTGCAACTGCTTTCCGGGCAGAAAATCATTCAGCGCATCATAAAGCGGCTGCATATAGGGATCGACTTTTTCCTTCATATCGCCGGGCAGAAAGCCCAAACGCTCGCCCGCCTCCACTGCCGGGCGTGACAGCAGGATTTTATCCACCAACCCGTCAGAGAACATCTGCACGGCCACTGCTACCGCGATATAAGTCTTGCCCGTCCCCGCAGGGCCGATCCCGAAATTCAATTCATGCGTCATCAGCGCGCGGGTGTAATCCTGCTGCGCCTTGGTGCGCGGAGAGATCATTTTCTTGCGCGTGCGGATTTCCAGCCGCCCTGTGCGGAACATTTCCAACTGTTCTGCCGGGGTTTCTTCGGATGCGCCCGCCCGGCCAAGCCGGATCAGCGCGGCCACATCGCCCGGCTCTACGCTGCGCCCCTCTTCCAGCCGCTGATACAGCGCCTCCAGAATATCGGCCACCTGCGCGCTCGTCTCTGCTGGCCCTATGATATCCAACTGGTTGCCGCGCCGGATAATCTGCACGCCAAGATGGCTTTCCAGATGGGTCAGGTTGCGATCATATTCGCCACACAGATCCACCAACAGGCGGGTATCTGCAAATTCCAGATGCAAGGCGGCGTCTGAACGTATGGCGGTCGGGGGGGTCAAGGCGCTGATGCCCAAGAAATTCTCCCTTTGCGGCGGCAGGATTTACCGCGAGTCGATAAGATCATGCTGCCAAGGGCAATGCCATCACGCAAGCCTTGATTTCTGAAAATGCGATCAAACTTTCCAGATTCGGGCATATCTCATATGCAAAGCACAATATCTAGAGCGCGCCTCGCCTCAGCGCGCGAAAATCTTTCCGATATGTCGCAATTTCGAGAAAAAACTATATCGGGTTTTTGGTGAAATTGCTCCTATGTTCACTTCCGGTTCAAAGCCCCC
>JAIUNA010000312.1 GCA_022565265.1 Roseinatronobacter sp.
AAATCACCCATGAAGCGCGCCTTCTTGGCATCGGGCAATTCCGGCTGAGTGGCGGCGATATCATCCACCCAAGCCTGTTCAATCTCCAGCGGTAAAAGATCGGGGCAAGGGAAATAGCGGTAATCATGCGCTTCCTCTTTGGAGCGCATGGAGCGCGTCTCGCCCTTGTCGGGGTCATAGAGGCGCGTTTCCTGCACCACCTGGCCCCCATCTTCCAAAATTGCGATCTGGCGGCGGGCCTCATATTCGATCGCGGCTTGAATAAAGCGCATGGAGTTCATGTTCTTGATTTCGCAGCGCGTGCCAAGATGGCCGAAATCCTGCGTCTCTTGGTATTTTTCATACTGTCCCGGACGGCAGACCGACACATTCACATCAGCGCGCAGATTGCCGTTTTGCATATTGCCATCACATGTGCCCAGATAGCGCAAAATCTGGCGCAGCTTGCCCACATAGGCGGCGGCCTCTTCCGGGCCACGAATATCGGGGCGCGATACGATTTCCATCAGCGCCACGCCAGTACGGTTGAGATCGACAAAGGACATATTGGGATCCATGTCATGGATGGATTTGCCTGCATCCTGTTCCACATGGATACGCTCAATCCGCACCAGACGCGCCACGCCGGGGGAAAGTTCGACCAAAACCTCACCCTCGCCCACAAGCGGATGATAGAGCTGGCTGATCTGATAGCCCTGCGGCAGATCGGGATAGAAGTAATTCTTGCGATCAAAGGCGGAAACCAGATTGATCTTTGCTTTCAGCCCCAGCCCGGTGCGTACGGCCTGTTCGATGCAAAATTCGTTAACAACTGGCAGCATGCCGGGCATTGCGGCGTCCACAAAGGCCACATTGGCACTGGGTTCGGCCCCAAAACGGGTAGATGCACCCGAAAACAGCTTGGCCTGACTGGCTACCTGTGCATGGATTTCCATGCCGATAACCAGTTCCCACTCCCCGGTTGCACCCGAAATCACCTTGGGCTTTGGGGCTTTGATATCCAGATCCAGCATCCTGCCTGCGCCTCCTGATCGGTTTGATATCTGGCCTTCTAGCCCTGCGATGTCCCCGCAGCAAGAGGGGCTTTCGGCGAAACACCGCCGAAAATGGGTGCTTTTGGCGGGGTCTGATTGCCATTCCCGCCTGTTTCCCGCATTTGCCGCGACGCAGCGCAATTTGGGCGTTGTGCCACAATTGGAAATCGGATGCTCCGTTCTGTGCCTCTTACGGCATTTGCCGTAACTGCTGCGCTGGCCCTTACGGCCGGATGCACGCTCTCTCCCCAGAAAACAGCTGTCGAGGCAACACGCGCCGCTGATGTTGTGACACGCTGGGATCATCGGCCCGAAGCCCGCCGCTGGACAGAAGCGAAATTTGCCGCCCTCGAAACAGATGGGCGTGCCTTGGTCGAAACTGTACCACAGGATATCGCCACATTCTGCCCCGGATATGAAGGCGCTGATGATGAAGAACGCAAAGCGTTTTGGACAGCGCTATTCTCCGGGTTGGCAGGATATGAGAGCACATGGCGGCCAGACGCTGCCGGGGCAGGGGGGCGCTATCGGGGCCTGTTGCAGATATGGCCAACATCCGCACGGTTTTATGGCTGCGATCTGTCGCATCCCAACGGATTATATGACGGGCCAACCAATCTGCGCTGTGCTGCGCGTATTGCAGCGCGCGCGGTCGAGCGCGATCAGGTGGTCGTGGGCGGCCCCGGCAATTGGGGCGGTGTAGCCGCCGATTGGCCTCCCATGCGCGATGCACGCAAACGCGCCGATATTGCGGGTTTCACTCGTGCAATTCCGGCCTGTCAGGTTTGACTGTATCGAGGCAATGAAAAAACCCCGGCCATGGCCGGGGTTTTTGCGTTCATGGGCTGGTAAAACTCAGCCCTTGGCGAGATCGTCGATCGTGGCGCGAAATGGCTCTAGGGTGTAGCCATAGCGGGCAGGGATGGCGATCAACGTATCTGTGGGCTGCTTGCCCGCCTGTGACAAGGCCCAGACAATAGACGACCGGTTGCCAGAGGCGCAATATGCCAGAACTGGCCCTGCGCTTTGGGCAATCGCTTCTCCCTGCGCTGTGACATTCTCGAATGTGATGGCCCCGCCGATGACGGGGTTCAGCACAAATTGCAAGCCTGCTGCCTCTGTTGCCGCGCGGATTGCATCGGCCTGCACCTCTGGCGGAATTTCGCCATCTGGGCGGTTACAAATCACAGTGCTGAAGCCTGCCTCTGCGATCAAGGCCAGATCTTCGGGCATGATCTGGGGGGATACAGCATAAGTTTCTGTCAGGGGTCTGATATCCATGGGGCAGCTTCCGCTCAGATGGCCGCGATCCTGTCGATGCGCAGCTTGATGGGTTGAGCCACCAGCATACCCACGATCATGGCAAGGATAAAGGCGATACCGCCTGTTCCCCCCCAACTGAGCGAAGCAAGCGCCGGGCCGGGGCACAGGCCCGCCAGCGCCCAGCCTGCCCCAAACAGAACCGAGCCTATGACAAGGTTATGTTCCATCCGTGGGTCTGGCCGGGGGGGGAAAGGTTTGCCCACCAGCGAATGCGCGCGCCGGGTTGTCATATTCCACGCGATCAGCATGGGAATAATCGCCCCGCCCAGCACGAAGGCAAGCGTTTGATCCCAAGCCCCTAACACATCCAGCCAGCCTTGAACCTTTGTTGTATCTGTCATGCCAGAGACCAGCAAACCCGCGCCAAACAGCCCGCCCGACACGGCGGCAAGGAAAATACGCTGCATCAGATCACCCCGAATACATGGCGGAATACGGCCATCGTCAGCCCGCCTGCCAGCAGATAAAACACTGTTGCCACGATCCCGCGCAGCGAGATGCGTGAAATGCCGCACACACCATGCCCGGAGGTGCAACCATTGGCCAGCCGCGTGCCAATCCCCACCAGCAAGCCCCCCGCAATGACCACCGCCAGATTCGAGGTGATATTTGTGCTTACCTCGACCGAATAAAGCGGCAGCATCAGCGCAGGCACCACCACCAGCGCGGCAAGAAAGGCCGCACGTTCTGCCCAGTTGCCAAGCCCTGTGCGAT
>JAIUNA010000313.1 GCA_022565265.1 Roseinatronobacter sp.
ACCCTTAAGTGGTCGCATGTCTTTTTTCGCAAAACCGGGTGCCAGTTTTGCGCGACATGCTATAATGCCTTGGTCTCGGTGGCGCACCAATATCCGGGCTTGCGCAGGGCCGGCACGGCGCTTAGCCCCCCCGTCCCTTCTCCATAGCCCCTCAGTGCCCACGCAGGGCGTTGCGGCCCGGCCAGAACTCGCTCGCATAGCCGCCGGGTAACGATCCGCAAACGTACCACACCACATGCGCTGCACCATCCTGCGATGATCATATGATGCGTATAACTTGATCAATATGAGCAAATTTTCAGCAAAAATCATCAAAGCCCTATTGGCACCCCGCCAATACAGCAGGCCCAACGCCAGCATATAAGGCAATATTATCATACGGATGCGGCGGCTTTGCGCTGATTTTCAAGAAAAACCGAAAGCTCTTATCCAGAACATCTTTATGGCCAGCCCGCCGCGATAGCGTTTGCGTCATGCCAACACGTTCCGAAGGAGAAAATCAGTGGAGCTACGGTTTTTCGAAATTTTCCGAAATGCCGATTACCTGCGGCTTCTGTTTGAAGGCGCGGCGCTGAGTGCGGGACTGACCTTGCTGGCCGGGATCATCGGTTTTGCGATTGCAATGGCCCTTGCCTTTTTGCGCCACAGGCGGGTGTTCGGCATTCACTGGATCGCGGCCACGTATGTCGAATTCATCCGCAACACGCCTTTGATTGTGCAACTCTTTTTCGTGGCCTTCGGGTTGCCTTTGCTTCTGGGGTATCAATGGCCATTCTGGGCACATGCGCTGCTGGCGCTGGTGCTGAATTTTTCGGCGTATTTTGCAGAAATCCTGCGCGCTGGGTTCAACACGGTTGGCAAGGGGCAGGAGGAAGCCGCCCAAGCCATGGGGATCACACCACTCATTATCTTTTTCAAGATCACTTTGCCTCAGGCCATTGGCAAGATGTTTCCATCGCTCAGCAGTCAATTCATCTTCCTGTTTCTCACCACCGGGATCATATCTGAAATCGGGGTGCGGGATCTGACCAATGCAGGCATTTTCATCGATAGCCGCACCTTCCGCACTTTCGAGGTATTTGTCACCCTAACCGTGATCTACATCGCCATTTCACTTAGCTTCAAGGCGCTTATGGTGGGGCTGTATCGGCTGCTTTTCCCATGGGTGGGGTTGCAGCGATGAGAGAGGTTCTGATCGAGATTTTCGGGCGCCCGCATGGCATTGTGTTGTACCAATTGCTGGATGCGACACAGTTTACCATCTATCTGTCGCTGATTGCGTTTGTGGGCGGGGGAATACTGGGCGCGCTGATTGCGCTGGTGCGGATCGCCCCCAATAAATGGGGCAAACGCCTGACCATTGCCTATATCTGGCTGTTCCAATCAACCCCGCTTCTGATGCTGCTGTTTCTGACAGGCTTGGGTATTCCGCGCCTTTTCGGGATGAATATAGACCCGTGGTATGCGGCAAGCCTGTCACTCACGCTGTATTCCAGTGCCTATATGTCCGATGTCTGGCGCGGCGCATTGGAAGCCATCCCGCGCGGCCAGTGGGAAGGGGCAAGCGCGCTTGGCTTGCGGTTTCTGCCCACATTGCGGCTGGTGGTTGCCCCTCAGGCGGTCAGCATCGCCCTTGCGCCCACGGTTGGATTTATGGTGCAGATCATCAAGGGCACATCGCTGGCCTATATCATAGGGTTCACCGATCTGATGACCATTGGCAAGCGCTGGGCAAATGCCCCGGTTGCGGGGACAGAACCCTATATCATCTTCCCGCTTATGGCGCTGATCTATTTTAGCCTGTGTTTCCCGCTGTCGCTGTATTCGCGCCATCTTGAGCGCCGGATGGGCACAGTCAAAACGCTGCGGCCCGTTGCCACTGCATAACTTCCCCGCTGTCACTCAGGAAAGGATGACACCCATGAAGACCCTACGCTCTCTCGTTATCGCCGCAGGGCTTGGCCTTGCCAGTATTGCCCCAAGCACAGCCTTTGCTGATCTGGCCGATATTCTGGCCCGTGGTACAATCAATATTGCCGTGCCTGAAAGCTTCCCACCCTTCGGCGCGCTGGGCATGGAAGGCGAGCATGAAGGCTATGATGTCGATGTCGCCAAGCTGATCGCCGCAGAACTGGGGGTCGAGGTGAACATCGTTCCTGTCAGCTCCAACCAGCGCATCCCCTATCTGGAAACCGACCGCGTTGATTTGGTGATCTCCTCCATGGGGGCCAATCCGGAGCGGGCCAAATCCATCTGGTTCTCGGCGGCCTATGCACCCTTCTATTCGGGTGCCTTTGCATCTGCCGATCTCGATATCTCATCTGTGGCGGATCTGTCGGGCCTGAAAATCGGCGTCACAGGTGGCGCGCTGGAAGATCTGGAACTGACGCGCACCGCCCCGGAAGGCGCCGAAATCATCCGTTTTGGCGATAACGCCGCCACACTTTCCGCCTTTCAATCGGGTCAGGTGGATGTGCTTGTCACAGGTAACACTGTCGCTGCGGAACTGGCCGCCAATAACCCGAACCTCAGTGTCGATGTGAAATTCATCATGCGCGACTCGCCGTGTTTCATCGGGGTGAAAAAAGGCAATTTCGACCTGCTGCAATGGGTGAATGTGT
The DNA here is from genome assembly GCA_022565265.1 of Roseinatronobacter sp. Lineage (GTDB taxonomy): Bacteria > Pseudomonadota > Alphaproteobacteria > Rhodobacterales > Rhodobacteraceae > Roseinatronobacter. The sequence continues at coordinate 2,622 of JAIUNA010000313.1, forward strand.
TTATCATGCATAAGACATTGGGCGGCGAGTTGAACGAATTGTCGCTGCAATGGTTCGGCCAACCACTCCCCCCCCTTCCGACGCTGTAATGTCAATCGCCCTGCCGCGATGGTGTGGCAGGGCAAACCCTGCAAGGCGGAACCATGACAGAAATTGCACTTGATCGCGCGATTGACACGAGCCAGATGAAAATTCTGGATGAGGTGGCGATCCAGATTACCGGGATGAATAAATGGTATGGCAGTTTTCATGTGCTGCGCGATGTGAATATGACTGTCAATCGCGGCGAGCGGATTGTGATTTGCGGCCCGTCGGGTTCGGGCAAATCCACGCTGATCCGCTGCATCAACCGGCTGG
>JAIUNA010000314.1 GCA_022565265.1 Roseinatronobacter sp.
CCCCTTCGCCCAATTCCCGCGCCAGAGTGCCCACCGCCGCGCTCCGCGCGTTTATGTCGGCGGCCCTGTCTCCACCGGGCTCTGCGGCTGTGGGGGCCCGTGCGGGCCCAGACAGCAGGCAGGCGAGTGCGATGATCCGCAAGGCGCGCATCAGATCAGCTCGACGCGCCGGAAATGGCCGTCACACCGCGACGGTTGATATCCCAGCACCGCTGCGCGGCACAGGCCTCGACAGGGCGTTCCTTGCCATAGCTGACAGTGCGCAGGCGGTTGGCAGAAATGCCTTGCCCGATCAGATATTGCATGATCGCATTCGCGCGGCGCTCGCCCAGAGCCACGTTATATTCGCGTGTGCCGCGCTCATCGGCATGGCCCTCAATGACAATGGCGAATTGCGGGTTGGCGCGCAGCCACGAAGCCTGCGCATTCAGCGTTGCGCGGGAGTCGTCATTCAGGGTGGAGCTGTCCACCGTGAAGAACACCCGATCCCCGATCCGCTGCTGGAAATGCGCGATAGAGGTGGGATCATTCGGATCGCCCAGATTGGCGGTAAAGATGCCACCATCATTGAAACCGCCTGCACCGCCGAAGCCATCCGCCCCGCCGCCGCCAAAGGTGCCGCCGCGCGGATTGTTACAGGCCGCCAGCGCAAGGCCAGCCAGAAGAAGCAGTGCTTTTGTTGTCAGGTTCATAGAAGTCTATCCCTCGTGAGGTTGAATTTGTTGGGTAAGATTAGGGCAGAAGCGGGCCCCAAGCCGGGTCAGAGGCTGGCCCCGGCGTTGGTATGCGGCGCAAGTTGCGCCCTGTGATATCGACAGAAAACAGCGCCGGATCGCCCCCCTGTGCTTCCCGCGTGAACATGATGACGCGGCCATTTGGCGCCCATGTGGGGCCTTCGTCAAGAAACGACGCTGTGAGCAACCGCTCTTCCGAGCCATCGGTGCGCATGACGCCGATATGAAAGCGGCCTGCATTGGATTTGGTAAAGGCGATCAAATCCCCGCGCGGCGACCAGACAGGGGTGGAATAGCGGCCCTGCCCAAAGCTGATCCGCCGCGCCTCGCCGCCATTTGCGGGCATGATATAAATCTGGCTTGTGCCAGAGCGATCGGATTCAAACGTGATAAAGCGGCCATCGGGCGAGAAGCTGGGCGATGTGGCAATCGAGGGCGAGGCGGTAAGTTGCTGCATCTGCCCCGACCCCAGATTGAGGCGGTACAGATCGGTATTGCCCCCGCGCGCTGCCGAGAAGACCAGCGAGCCGCCATCGGGCGAGAAGCGCGGCGAGAAGGTTTGCGCGCCGGGAATATCGCCCACCAACTGGCGCTGGCCTGTTTGCGTATTCATCAGCGCAATGCGGGGCGCGCCTGTTTCATAGGTGGTGTACAGAATGCGCTCTCCGCCTTGCGAGAAGCGCGGCGCCAGTGTCAGCGCGCGCCCATCTGTCAGGAATTGCACATTCTCGCCATCCTGATCCATGATCGCCAGACGTTTCACGCGATTGCCGCGCGGCCCGGATTCCGAGACAAAGACAATGCGGCTGTCAAAATACCCGCCTTCGCCTGTGATCCGGCTATAGACAGCATCCGAGACTTTATGAGCCATGCGCCGCCAGCTATCGGTTGTGCCTGCAAATTGCAGCCCTTGGCCAACCTGCTGGCCTGTCAGCACATCGAACAGCCGGAATTTCACTGTCATCCGGTTGCCCGATACCGAAACGGCCCCGGTAATCAGTGCCTGCACGTTTATCGCGCGCCAAGACGCATAATTCACACCTGCATCAAAGCTGGTGATCCGCTCGATATGGGCCTGAGGGGGGACTTCGCGGAAAAGCCCGGTATTTGCAAGATTGGCGGCCACCACGCGCGCCAGCGCTTCGGCATATTGGCCACCTGCGCTGTTTTCCGGCACAAAGGCCGGCATGGCAAAGGGCATGGGTTCGATCACGCCCTCGGTGATTTGCAGGCGCAGGGGTTGGGCCTGTGCGGGTGCGAGAGATGCGGCTGCCGCGAGAGCGGCAAGCACAAGGGCTGGCAGTATGTTGAAAAGCCGGATCATCTGAGTCTCATGCCTTCGGGGTTGAATGTGATCTCTATATCACGCCAAGCGTCATATTTCTCTGGAGGTAGCCCATAACCATCGCCTTCACAGCGGATAATCGCGCGCCGTGCGGCTTCAAACGCCTGTTGAACTGCGGTTTCCGTGCCGCCAGAGGCGCCAACCATACGGATGGAGCCTTGTTCATGGCGCGCGGCAGGCGTCATGGAAAAGGCGACTGTCACGGTAACTTGCTGTGCATCCGTGGACAGAACGCCGATGTTCCAGCATTGCTGGATGGCAAGGCGCAGACTGTCTGCTTCGGACGCGCTCAGGCCTCCGGCGCTGGAGCCTATGGGGCTGGTGCCACTGCCGCCCAATTGCTCGGACAGCGCCGCTGCCAAAGCCTCGGCAATGGCATCTGTGGGGTCGGGGGCCGGTGCTGGGGCAGGTGCTGGAGCCGGTGCTGGAGCCGGTGTAGGGGTTGGCGCAGGCGCAGGCGTTGGCGTTGGTGTGGGGGCAGGCGCAGGCGCTGCGGGCGTCTGGGTTTGGGGTTGCGCTGCGGGCCGTTCGGGGCGCGTGCGCGGTCTTTCGCTGATGACAGGGGCCAAGGCAGCCCGTTCGATCGAGGTTGTGTCTGTTTCCGTGGCTTCGGTCACAATCTCTGTTGTGGCCTCTGGCGGGGCGGTTTCTGCCTGTTCCTGCTCTGGCACAACAATATCGGCGGCGGCATCGGCCTGTGCGGCCGGGCGCGCGGTAATATCTACCTGTGCGGTTTCTGGCGGGGCCTCTGTTGGGGTAGGGGCCACGCGATCCACAGGGCGCGGGCGCGGGCGCTCTGACACGCCGGGCGCGGGCAGGGGGGAGAAGATCGCGCCGGCGGATTGCTCTGCCGGGGCGGGTGCCGGGTCTGGCATGGGGGCGGG
>JAIUNA010000315.1 GCA_022565265.1 Roseinatronobacter sp.
CTGGCCCCCATCGTGCGCGACCGCAAAGGCGAATATCGCAAAGAATTTCTGGAGCTGCGCAAGCAGGGCTTCCAGCGGGTAAAGGTGGATGGCCAATTTTACGAACTGGACGAACCGCCCACGCTGGACAAGAAATTCCGCCATGACATTGATGTGGTTGTAGATCGTCTGGTGGTGCGCCCCGGGCTGGAAACACGGCTGGCCGATAGTTTGCGCACAGCGCTTGATCTGGCCGATGGCATTGCCGTTCTGGAAGAAGCAACGGAAGACGGCGCGCGCATCACCTTCAGCGAGAAATTTGCCTGCCCTGTCAGTGGCTTTACCATCTCCGAGATTGAACCACGGCTGTTTTCCTTCAACGCGCCTTCTGGAGCTTGCCCCGATTGTGACGGGCTGGGGGTAGAGCTGTTCTTTGACGAACGGTTGGTCGTGCCAGATGCCGCGCTGCGGCTGGCCGATGGGGCGATTGCGCCATGGCGCAAAGGCAAATCCCCCTATTTCCTGCAAACCATCGAATCTCTGGCCAAGCATTACGAATTCGATTCCCGCACCCCATGGAAAGACCTGCCCGCCCATGTAAAGCAGGTGTTTTTGCATGGCTCCAATGACGAGGAATTGCCCTTCCGCTATGACGAAGGCGGGCGGATTTACAATGTCACCAGCGCCTTTGAAGGGGTGATCCCGAATATGGAAAGGCGCTACCGGGAAACCGATAGCGCCTGGATACGCGAAGAGTTTGAGCGCTATCAGAACCAGCGCGCCTGCGGCACATGCGGCGGCCACAGGCTGAAACCTGAAGCGCTGGCGGTAAAGATTGGCGGGCTGCATATCGGGCAAGTGACAGACATGTCCATTCGCGAGGCCTATGCCTGGGTGGAAGGCGTGCCGGCAAGCCTGAGCAAACAGAAAAACGAAATCGCCCGCGCAATCCTGAAAGAAATCCGCGAGAGGATTGGCTTTCTGGTGAATGTGGGCTTGGATTACCTGACATTGGGGCGCCATGCGGGCACGCTGTCGGGGGGCGAAAGCCAGCGTATCCGGCTGGCAAGCCAGATCGGCTCTGGCCTGACAGGGGTTTTGTATGTGCTGGATGAACCCAGCATCGGCCTGCACCAGCGCGACAATGACCGCCTGCTGACAACGCTGCGCAATCTGCGCGACCAAGGCAATACAGTGCTGGTGGTTGAACATGATGAAGAGGCCATTCGCACCGCCGATTATGTGCTGGATATCGGCCCCGGCGCGGGCGTGCATGGGGGCCGCGTGGTGGCAGAGGGCAGCCCGGCAGAGATTATGGCAGACCCGGCCAGGCTGACGGGCCAATATCTGAGCGGCGCGCGCGAAATCGCGGTTCCCAAAGATAGGCGCAAGGGCAATGGCAAGAAATTGACAGTGGTCAAGGCCAGCGGCAACAACCAGCGCGAGGTGACAGTAGATTTCCCGCTTGGGAAATTTGTTTGCGTCACGGGCGTTTCGGGAGGTGGCAAATCCACCCTGACCATTGAAACCCTGTTCAAAACGGCCTCCATGCGGCTGAACGGCGCGCGCCAAACCCCTGCGCCCTGCGAAACCATCAAGGGGTTGGAGCAGTTGGATAAGGTGATTGATATTGACCAACGCCCCATCGGCCGCACCCCGCGTTCCAACCCCGCCACCTATACCGGCGCATTCGGCCCGATCCGCGATTGGTTCGCGGGCCTGCCCGAATCCAAGGCGCGCGGGTATAAGCCGGGGCGGTTTTCCTTCAACGTGAAGGGCGGGCGGTGCGAGGCGTGCCAAGGCGATGGGGTGCTGAAGATTGAGATGAACTTCCTGCCCGATGTTTATGTCACCTGCGAAACCTGCAAGGGCAAGCGCTATAACCGCGAAACGCTGGAAGTGCTGTTCAAAGGCAAATCCATTGCCGATGTGCTGGATATGACAGTGGAAGAAGCGCAAGGTTTCTTTACCGCCGTTCCCGCCATCCGCGAAAAGATGGATGCGCTGATGCGTGTTGGCTTGGGTTATATCAAGGTTGGCCAACAGGCCACCACCCTATCGGGGGGCGAGGCGCAGCGCGTGAAACTGTCCAAAGAACTTGCCCGCCGATCCACAGGCCGGACGCTGTATATTCTGGACGAACCCACAACCGGCCTGCATTTTGAAGATGTGCGCAAGCTGTTGGAAGTGCTGCATGAACTGGTGGATCAGGGCAATACGGTGGTGGTGATTGAACATAATCTGGATGTGGTGAAAACCGCCGATTGGATTATCGATATCGGGCCAGAGGGCGGCGATGGCGGCGGGCAGGTGGTGGCCCTTGGCACACCCGAACAGGTGGCCGCGACAGAGGCCAGCCATACCGGGCGCTATCTGGCCCCCTTGCTGCGGCCGGGGCGCGTGGCCGCCGAATAAGGCGCAAAATCTGCGGCGGGGTGGGGCTGTGCCCTTCCCCCGCCGCGCGCCCTTGGCTATGCTGGCGGCATGAGTAATTTACCCCGCTTCATCCACCTGCGCACCCATACGGAATATTCGCTTCTAGAAGGCGCCATTCCGTTGAAAAAACTTCTCAAGGATTGCGCCGCAAAGGGCTATCCGGCGGTTGCTGTCACCGATACTGACAATATGTTCGCCGCGCTGGAATTTTCGGTTCTTGCCGCTGGCTCTGGTATCCAGCCCATTCTGGGCTGTCAGATATCGCTGGCCTATGATCCGCCCGCGCCGGGGGAAAAGCTGCGCCTGCCTGCGCCTGTGGTGCTGCTGGCGCAATCCGAGCGCGGCTATATGAACCTGATGAAGCTGAATTCCTGCCTGTATCTGCCCAAGGACAGGCCAGTTCCACAAGTTACGGTCGATGAATTGGAACAGTATAGCGAAGGGCTGATTTGCCTCTCTGGCGGGGCCGAGGGGGCCGTGGGCAAGCTGATCCAAACCAACCAGATGCCCAAGGCGCGCGC
>JAIUNA010000316.1 GCA_022565265.1 Roseinatronobacter sp.
ACATGGTGCGCGCCATGCTGGAGCCGGGTGAATTTGTCGAAATCTTTATCGACACGCCGCTGGAAGAGGCCGAGGCGCGCGATGTGAAGGGCCTCTACGCCAAAGCCCGCGCCGGGCAATTGCGCAATTTCACCGGCATCGATTCCCCCTATGAAGCGCCAGACGCGCCCCATATCCGCATTGACACAACGCGCATGACCGCCGAAGAGGCGGCAGAATTGATTGTCGCAACCTTGATCCCGTGAGCCTGAGGGGGCACCGCACAAATTTGCGCGAGCGCAAAGACATGGGCCGCCCCGCCTGACATACTGCCCCCATGCGCGGCCAAGGCCGCATCACCAAGCATAGGGGGAAGTATGTTTGATTTCGCAGGAAAAACCGCCATTGTTACCGGGGCCGCTTCTGGCATTGGCGAGGCGATCGCGCTGGAGCTTGCCGCCAGCGGCGCCTTTGTCATCGTTTCTGACCTGAGCGCAGAGGGGTGCGCGGGGCCTGTGGCCACGATCCTTGATCGCGGGGGCAAGGCCGCCGCCTTTGCCGCCGATGTGGCCGATCCGGCAGCGATGGAAGCGCTTGTGGCCTTTGCCGAGGCAGAGACAGGCGCATTGCATCTGGCTGTGAACAATGCAGGCATTGGCGGGGCGCAAGCGCCAACCGGAGAATACCCGCTGGACGCATGGCAGCAGGTGATCAATATCAACCTTAATGGCGTGTTCTACGGCATGCGCTACCAGATCCCGGCCATGGAACGCGCGGGCAGTGGGGCGATTGTGAATATGGCCTCTATCCTTGGCAGTGTGGGGTTTGCCAATTCTTCGGCCTATGTGGCCAGCAAACACGCGCTTTTGGGCCTGACCAAAACCGCCGCCATGGAATATGCGCAAAAAGGTATCCGCATCAATTCGGTCGGCCCGGCCTTTATCCAGACCCCGCTTCTGACAAATAACCTGAGCCAGGAAATGCTGGATGGGCTGGCAGGGCTGCACCCGATGGGCCGGATTGGCACATCCGAGGAGGTTTCGGCGCTGACCTGCTTTTTGCTGTCAGACCGTGCCAGCTTCATCACCGGCAGCTACCATCTGGTAGATGGCGGCTATACTGCTCCGTGACCGATACCTGAAAGATGTTATGACAGAAGAAGAGACCAAACCCTGGGCCACACCAGCCGAGACTGTGCTGGAGCGGCTGGAAAGTTCGACTGATGGGATAGACAGCGCCAGCGCAGCAGAGCGGCTGGCGGCACATGGCCCCAACAAACTGCCCGACGCCCCCCGCGCAAGCACGCTGCAACGGCTGGCGCGGCAATTCAACAATCTGCTTATTCTGGTGCTGATTGGCGCGGCGGCCATTACCGCGCTTTTGGGCCATTGGATTGATACCGGCGTGATTATGGCTGTTGTGATCCTCAATGCCGTGATCGGCTTTGTGCAAGAAGGCCGCGCCGAAGCCGCGCTGGACGCCCTGCGCGACATGCTGGCCCCCAAGGCCAATGTCATCCGCGCGGGCGAGCGTATGGCAATTGCAGGCGCAGACCTGGTGCCCGGCGATATCGTGGTGCTGGAGGCGGGCGATAAAATCCCTGCCGATCTGCGCCTGATAGAACTGGCGGGCATGACGGTGGAAGAAGCCATCCTGACAGGCGAATCCGTGCCTGTGCGCAAATCGCTTGATCCTGTTGCCGCAGATGCCCCGCTGGGGGATCGCAGCGCGATGGGCTTTAGTGGCACGATGGTCAGCGAGGGCACAGGGCTTGGCGTTGTTACCGCTACAGGCAGCGCCACGGAAATCGGGCGGATCAGCACAATGATGGCCGGGGTGCAGACATTGAAAACCCCGCTCATTCATCAGATGGAGGTTTTTGCGAAATATCTGACCGGCTTCATCATGGCGCTGGCAGCCGCGATTTTGGGGTTTACGCTGGCCTTTCGGGATATGGTCTTTGCCGAAGCCTTCATGATTGTTGTGGGCCTGTTCGTGGCCGCCATTCCTGAAGGCTTGCCCGCCGTCCTGACAGTAACGCTGGCGATTGGCGTGCAATCCATGGCGCGGCGCAATGCCATTATCCGCCGCCTGCCGATTATTGAAACACTGGGCGCGGTCTCTACCATATGCTCGGACAAGACCGGCACGCTGACGCGCAATGAGATGATGGTCGCAAGCGTTGTGACCGCGCAGGATGTGGCCACGGTTTCCGGCCAGGGCTATGCGCCGGAGGGCGAGGGCTCTGGCGGCGCGCCTGCTGTGCTGGAGCAATTGGCACAGGTTGCTGCGCTGTGCAATACTGCCGCACTGGTGCAAGAGAAGCAGGGCTGGCGCGTAGAAGGCGACCCGATGGAAGGCGCGCTTCTGGCCTTTGCAGGCAAGCTGGGCGCGCCCACGCAAAAGCGCTCCCGCCCCAAAGCCACCATTCCCTTCGATGCACGATACCGCTATATGGCGGTGCTTCATGAGGGGCTTGTGCTGCTAAAAGGCGCGCCCGAACGTGTAATGGCGCATTGCGCCACCCAAATGGGCGCAGAAGGGCCAGAGCCTCTGGACTGGGGCTATTGGGAAGACGCAAGCGCCAAGATTGCGGATGATGGCCAGCGCGTGCTGGCTTTGGCCCATATGCCCTATGACGGCACATCCCTTTCGCAGGAGGCCGTAGCGGAAGGGCTGGTGCTGCTGGGCCTTGGGGGCCTGATAGACCCGCCGCGCGACGAAGCGATTGCCGCTGTCGCTGAATGCCACGCGGCCGGGATTTCAGTGAAGATGATTACCGGCGATCATGCCGGAACCGCCGCTGCCATCGGTCGCCAGATCGGGCTGCGACAGACCGAGCAGCCCCTGACAGGGGCTGAAATTGACCAGATGGATGACGCAGCCCTCGCGTCCGCGATCCGCAGCACCGATGTCTTCGCGCGCACAAGCCCTGAACACAAACTGCGG
>JAIUNA010000317.1 GCA_022565265.1 Roseinatronobacter sp.
CCCACGCGCCGGCCGGTTGTCGGGGCCATCACGGCCCCCCACAGCCGCAGAGACAGTTGCAGACCTGCGCGCCGAACTCAACGCGCTTAGCGCTGCGGTGGCCGATCTGGCGCGGGAATTGTCCTCAGGGGCCGGGGCAACGCAGCCGGGCTATGATGGCAGCCTGATAGACCGGGTGGAACGCATCCGCGAAGAACTGACGCGCCTGACCGGGCGCACGGAAGAGCTGGAGTTTCGCATTCGCCGCGCGATTGACGAAGCGTCCAACCGGCTGGGCGATCTGGAATTTCGCCTGACAGAGCTGGAAGGCGGGGATGTGACAAATCTGGCCGCACCGCGCCCTCTGGGCGGGAGTATCGGCGGGGCTGGCGCCAGTGCGGGGTTTGAGACGCCGCAACTGGCCGCCTCTGAAAGCGTGGCCTTTGACACGGCACGCGCGCTGGCCGATGCAGGCGATTATGACGCCGCAGCCGAGGCGCTACAGCAATTTCTGGAATTCTACCCCGGCAGCCCCTTGGGCGCGGATGCAAGCCTGCTTCTGGGCCAGATGCACCGCGCGCGCGGAGCCGAACCAGAGGCCGCGCGCGCCTATCTCAACCTCTATCTCTCTGCCCCCGATGGCCCCGACGCGCCGCGCGCGCTGCTGGCACTGGGGGATAGTCTGGGCAGGCTGGAACAGGTTGCAGAGGCCTGCGTGATGTTTGACGAATTACGCAACCGCTTCACCACCAGCCCAGAGGCTGCCGAGGCCGAAGTTGCCCGACTGCGCCTTGCCTGCCCCTGATGGCGGGCAAGCCTGATCTGCTTGCGCATTTTGCCCAAGCCATGGCACGGCTTGCGCCAGAGTCCCGCCCCGCCCGGCTGGGGGTGGCAGTCTCTGGCGGCAGTGACAGCATGGCACTCATGGCGCTGGCTCTGCGCTGGGGGGGCGCAAAGCTTCAGGTGGCAACAGTCGATCATGGCTTGCGCCCGGAGGCAGGGGCAGAGGCGCAGACAGTGGCCAAAGCCGCCGCACAACTGGGCCTGCCGCATATTACCCTGCGCTGGCAGGGCTGGGAGGGGCGCGGAAATTTGCAAGATGCCGCGCGGCAGGCCCGGCGGCAGCTCTTGGCCGATTGGGCGCGCTCTGAGGGGCTGGATGGGGTGCTTCTGGGCCATACGCGCGATGATCAGGCCGAAACTGTGCTGATGCGGCTGGCGCGCGGCTCTGGCGTGGATGGGCTGGCGGGCATGCCTGCGCGCTTTGGCACGCAAGGGCTGCACTGGTTCCGCCCGCTTCTGGAGATGACACGCACAGATTTGCGCGACTGGCTGTCGGCGCAAGGGCTGCACTGGGCCGATGACCCCAGCAATGAGAACCCCGATTTCGACCGCGTGAAAGCGCGCCAGCTGCGCGCGCAGCTTGCCCCGCTTGGGCTAAGCGATACCCGGCTGGTAGAAACCGCCGCGCGCATGGCCGAGGCCCGACAGGTGCTGGAACTGGCCGCCGATGCCGCACAGGCGCGGCTGCGCCAAAACCAGCATGGCGATATTCTGCTGGATGCCACAGGCTTTGATGCCCTGCCCGAAGATACCCGCCATCGCCTCTTCGCGCGCGGCCTGTGCGAAATTTCCTCTGCCCCCTACCGTCCCCGGATGAAAGCTTTGCGCGCAGCCCTTGTTGCACCGCGCGCGACGCTGCATGGCTGCCTGATTACCCGCAGCGCCGATAGTGTGCGCATCACCCGCGAGGCGCAGGCCGTGGCCGGGCGGCGCGTGCAACTTGGCCAGATATGGGACAAGCGCTGGCAGATCACTGCCCCCCCCCATACTTTGGCACAAGGCTTGAATCAGGGCTTTCATATTGCCGCACTTGGCGAGGCTGGGCTTGCGCTTTGCCCGGATCGGGCTGGCTGGTTGCTGCCGCGCCAATCGCTTCTGGCAAGCCCTGCAATCTGGAATGAGAGCGAACTTGTTGCAGCCCCCTTGGCCGGGCTGGGGCCAGACTGGCACGCCAGCCTGTGCCAAACCGACACGGAGGCAGGTTGAACGGCGTATTCGCATTGAATGCCTGTTCATAATTGCTATGTATGGAAGAAGCTTTGGCGTAATCGCGCCTGCACAGGTTACAAGAGGAGACGCCCGTGGGCAATGCACGGAATTTCGCTTTCTGGATAGTGCTGTTCTTGCTGATGATCATGTTGTTCAACATGTTCAGCAATGGCCAGTCCACATCATCCGCCCGCTCGGTCGGCTATTCAGAGTTCATTACCCGCGTTGATAACGCCGAAGTAAGCCGCGTGACGATTGACGGTGAACGCATCGTGTTCGTGGGCCGCGACGGGCAGCAATATTCCACCATCCGCCCAGATGATGCCACGCTGACCCAGCGCCTTCTGGCCGCAGAAATCCCGGTAGAGGCGCGGCCACAGCAACAGTCGGGCTTCCTGTCCACGCTTATGCTCTGGCTGCCATTCCTGCTGCTGATCGGTGTGTGGATCTATTTCATGAACCGCATGCAGGGCGGCGGGCGCGGTGGCGCAATGGGGTTTGGCAAATCCAAGGCCAAACTGCTGACCGAAAAACATGGCCGCGTCACATTTGACGATGTCGCCGGTATTGACGAGGCCAAAGACGAGTTGGAAGAAATCGTTGAATTTCTGCGCAATCCGCAGAAATTCTCGCGCCTTGGGGGCAAAATCCCGAAAGGGGCGTTGCTTGTTGGCCCTCCGGGTACGGGTAAAACCCTGCTGGCGCGTGCAATTGCGGGCGAGGCGGGTGTTCCCTTCTTCACCATCTCCGGCTCTGATTTCGTGGAAATGTGCGTGGGTGTGGCCGCAAGCCGCGTGCGCGACATGTTTGAACAAGCCAAGAAAAATGCCCCCTGCATTGTGTTTATCGACGAGATTGCCGCCGTGGGCCGGTC
>JAIUNA010000318.1 GCA_022565265.1 Roseinatronobacter sp.
AACTGAAAACCATTGTGACACCTTGTCTGTTTGCACTGTGGTCGTGGTGGCAAGTATGGCCCAACTCTGGCCCTGCATCAATTCTATCCGCACCCTATCGGGGCATTCAGCTTTGCCCACCCATCAATTCCCGCGCGATGCGGCGGATGATTGGCCGTGCCTCGCGCTCGCGCATGCCGGGCCTCAGGCGCGGATCATAGAGGATGCGTAGCAACTGTTCATCCATCACGGTCAGCACGCCGAATTCGCCAGTATCGTTGAAAAGGGACGGGCGGGCGCGCGGGCTGTCATTGGGCAGGCCCATGCCTTGGGCCAATTCTTCATGATAACAGGCATGGCGCGACAGATCCGGCAATTCCGCCCGGATGACGGCCACTGCGTCCGAATACACATCGGTACCACTGCGCGAAAAGGCCAGAACAAGGCAAGAGATTGTGAGGGGCAAATCTTCGATCAAGCCCACTGTCACATCATCCACCCCCGGCACAAGCTGGCGCAACCTTGGGCCGATTGCCTGCCGTTCTGTTTCATCTAGGACAAGGATATGAAAATTTGCACCCCTGTCCACCAAGGAAACCGGATGGCCTGTAACGCGGCCCAAGCGCCCCGCATAGGCCCCCACAAACGCGCGATCAGCATTCTGGCGCGATTGCGGTACAGAGCTTCCAAATTCCAGCCCCATACGCACTGGCAATTCCCAACGCCGCAGCGTTGAGGGGGCAGAGCGCTGGATAATCCGCCCGCCTGTATAGGTATATTCATCGAACAGCGCGATCTTGACAAATACCTCTTCCAGATCCCGGTCGGAAAAGGGCAGATCGGCGGGGTTGCGCGTTTGGCGCAGCATCCCGTCACCCAGCCTGCGCGCTTCCAGCGCCACAAAATGGGCGCGGATATGATCGGTTGCCTCTGGAAATGCAATTTCCGTGGCAATGGCGCGCGGTGGCGGGGCAGGGCTTGTTGCAACAGGCGGCTCGGCCATGCGGGGTGTGAAGCCCTCGCAGCCCGCCAGCGATACCGCCGCACCCAGCATCAGCGCGGCCCGTCGCGCCCTGTTTGGGGGGGGATGGGGCGCGCTCTGGCTCATGCGATCAATCGGCCTCACGCGCCGGGGTCTGCGCCGCGCGTGAACTGGCGGCGGCCAGCGAGTTGCGCAGATCGCTTTCCATTTTGATCAGGTCTTGCTCGGCAGCGGCGCGCTTGGCGCGGCCTGCATCGGCAATCTGAAGGCTGTCTTCAATTGTGGCAATCAGCGCCTCATTGGCGCGTTTCACGGCGTCAATATCAAAGACCCCGCGCTCGATTTCCTCGCGTACCTCGCGATTGGCGGCGCGCAGATTCTCGGCGTTTGATGTCAGCAGTTCATTGGTCAGATCATTTGCCGCGCGCACGGCCTGCGCCGCCTCGCGCGAGCGCTGGATGGTCAGCGCCTGTGCAAGCTGCGTTTCCCAAAGCGGCACGGTATTGACCAAAGTGGAATTGATCTTGGTGACAAGCGATTTGTCATTCTCCTGTACCAGCCGGATCGAGGGCAGGGATTGCATCGTCACCTGTCGGGTCAGCTTAAGATCATGCACCCGGCGTTCCAGATCATCGCGCGCGGCCCGCAAATCGCGCAATTCCTGCGCCCGCAGCATCTTGTCACTTTCTGGTGCATCTGCGACCGCAGCCTCTCTGGCCGGGATATCGGTCATGTCCAGATCTTGCAGCTTCGCCTCGCCCGCCGCGATATAGAGCGCAAGTTCGTGGTAAAATTCCAGCGTCTTTTCATAGAGCTTGTCCAGCGCCTTGATATCTTTCAAAAGCGTTGTCTCATGTGTCAAAAGGTTGCCGGTGATCCTGTCAATCTGGCCTTGGACTGTTGCGAATTTTTCTTGAAATTTCACAATCGGAGCGGCCTTGCCTGTCAGACGTTCCCACCAGCTTTGCTTGCGCCGCGTGTCCAGTTCCGACACTGAAAACCCGCGCAGCGTTGCCACCATATCGCGCAACCCATCGCCTGCGGGGCCAAGATCCTTGTTTTTCACATCTGCCAGCATGGATTGGCTGATCTGTTGCAGATCAAGCTGCGCACGCGCGCCAAAGCCTATGATGGTGCTGGTCTGGGCGATATCAATCTCATCCATTCTGGCGCGGATGGCCTCTGCCTCGGCCTTGGGCGCGTCTGCAAGCGCCACGGCTGTTTCCGAAGGCTCCGCCAGCGGCATTTCCACAAGTTGCGAGATTTCTTTGGTCCAACCCTCGGCCTGTTCGCGTATTGTCTGCGCCATGATCATTCCCTCTGTGTCATTATGTTATGAATTGTGTGACGGCGGTAAATGTGACCCTGCATCAGCGGCAGGCCGCAGCCCCTCGCGGGCCAAGCGCTCGCGCAGAACTTCAATCTCAATATCCAGCGCGCCCCTGTCATCTGCCAGCAAAGCTTCGCGGCGCTGTTCAAACCGGCTTTCCAGATCATCCAGAAGTGCCTCATAGGCCGCGCGGGCGTGATCATCCTTGCTGCGGGCGTAAAGTTCGGCAAATTTCACCGTCGCATCGCGCGCGCCCACAAGGTAAATCCCCAGATATCTCCGTGCGGCGCTTAACCGGCGCGGATCATTTTCCACTGCGCGAAAAAGCGGGCGAATGGTGGCGGCAAAACGTTCCACTCTGTGCGCAAGCGCGCGCTCTCCACTGCGGCGGATCGCGTCCTGCATCGCGCCCAGATGGCTTTCCGCCTCTTTCACGGCATTTGCAACGCGCTCGGTTTGGACGCTGGCAACCCCCTCCCTGCCCTTGTCGCGCATAGGGTCGGGGCCAAAAGCCAGCGCATGCAGCCCGGCCCCCAGAATACCCAAGATCGCAGCACCACCCGGCCCGCCTGCAACTGTTTCCAGCCCCAGCGCGGCCCCGGTCAG
>JAIUNA010000319.1 GCA_022565265.1 Roseinatronobacter sp.
CCCCCCCCCCCCCCCCCCCCCCCCCCCCCTGGCCTGCCATCGGGCCTTTTGCCGTTGGAGCAAAGTCAGGCTGCGGCCTCTGTCGGGCAAATCCGGCTGGCGCGCGCTTATGAAGAGGCGCTTGCACCCCATGGCATAACGGCAGGCCAAGTGTTGCTGACACTGGAAGATACCCATGACCGCCGCCGCTACCTGAACAGCCGCGCCACATTGGCCACGCTGCTGGGCTTGGGCGTTGTGCCGATTGTGAATGAAAATGACACGATCGCCACTGATGAAATCCGCTACGGCGATAATGACCGCTTGGCCGCGCAAGTGGCCGTGACAATCGGCGCGGATTTGCTGGTGCTGCTGTCTGATGTGGATGGCCTTTATTCCGCCAACCCGCAAAGCGATCCAAATGCGCGCCATTTCGCGCTGGTGGAATCGATTACCCCAGAAATAGAGGCCATGGCAGGAGAGCCGCTTTCAAGCCTGTCCAAGGGTGGGATGAAAACCAAGGTCATGGCCGCCAAAACTGCCGTGGGTGCAGGCTGTGCCATGATCATCACGGCCGGGGCCGAGTTGCACCCGCTGGCGCGTCTGCGCGAGGGCGCGCGCGCCACAGTGTTTGTGGCGCAGGGTGATCCGCTATCAGCGCGCAAGCGCTGGATTGCAGCGATGAAGCCCAAAGGCGTGGTGCATGTGGATGCAGGCGCGGTGCGCGCGCTGGCGCAGGGGAAATCCCTGTTACCTGCCGGGGTAACCCAGATAGAGGGGCAGTTTCAGCGCGGTGATCCTGTCATGATTGCCGGGCCGGAAGGGCCATTGGGCCTTGGGCTGGCGGGCTATTCCAGCCCGGAGGCTGCTGCGATTGCGGGCCACCAATCGCGCGAGATTGCAGAGATACTGAACTATCCGGGCCGTGTGGCCCTTATTCACCGGGAGGAGATGGCATTATGACAGAGATCAGCGCCGAGATGTTGGAGATGGGCGCGCGCGCCCGCGTCGCCGCCAGCCAGTTGGCGACCGCCGCGCCACAGGCGAAGGCGCAGGCGCTGGACGCGGCCGCCAATGCGCTTTGGGCTGCGCGCGCTGAAATCCTTGCCGCCAATCTCCGTGTTTTGCAGACGGGGCGGGACAAGGGCCTGTCTGGCGCGATGATGGATCGTCTGATGCTGGATGAGGGCCGTTTGCAGGGTATCGCTCAGGCCCTGCGTGATGTTGCTGCCCAGCCTGATCCTGTTGGGGCTGTCATGGCCGAATGGGACAGGCCCACGGGCCTTCATATCCAGCGGGTGCGCACGCCTTTGGGGGTGATTGGCGTGATCTATGAATCGCGCCCCAATGTGACAGCCGATGCGGGCGCGCTGTGCCTGAAATCCGGCAATGCGGTGATCTTGCGCGGCGGGTCGGAAAGCTTTCATTCTTCGCGCGCCATTCATGCGGCTTTGGTGGCGGGGCTGCGCGCCGCTGGCCTGCCGGAAGATGCGATTCAGCTTGTGCAAACCACCGACCGCGCGGCAGTGTCGGACATGCTGCGCATGGTTGAACATATCGACGTCATTGTGCCGCGTGGTGGCAAAGGGCTGGTGGGACTGGTGCAGCGCGAGGCGCGTGTTCCGGTATTTGCCCATCTGGAAGGGATTTGTCATATTTATGTCGATGCCTCTGCCGATGCAGAGAAAGCCCGGCGCGTGGTCTTGAATGCCAAAACCCGGCGCACTGGCGTTTGTGGTTCGGCGGAATGTCTGCTGATCCATCGCGATATCGTCGAGGGGCTGGGGGCGCAGATTATCGCGGATCTGGTCGCCGCAGGGGTGGAAATGCGCGTGGGCGCGGGCTTGCAGCATTTGCCCGGCGTGGTTGCTGCAAAGCCCGATGATTTCGGGCACGAGTTTCTGGATATGATCATGGCCGCAGCGGTGGTTGAGGATGTCGAAGGCGCGATTGCGCATATCCGCGCTTACGGCTCGCAGCACACAGAATCGGTGCTTGCCGAGGATGGGGCCGTGGTGTCGCGCTTTTTCGCAGGGCTGGATTCGGCAATTCTGATGCACAACGCCTCGACCCAGTTTGCCGATGGGGGCGAATTTGGGTTGGGGGCAGAGATCGGGATTGCCACAGGCAAGATGCATGCGCGCGGCCCTGTGGGGGCAGAGCAATTGACCAGCTTCAAATATCTTGTCACGGGGGATGGCACGATCCGCGCGTAATGCTTGGTGTTTGGTGTTTGGTGTTTGGTGTTTGCTGTTTGGTGTTTGGTGTTTGGTGGTTTGGGCTGTTTGCAGCCCTCACGGATAGTGCTCTAGCCCGCGCCCATCATCCCGCGCACGCGCGCGGCCAGCCAATCCAACTCTGGGTCGCGTAAGCCAAGCTCTGCCAGATGGGCGGCAGTGTTGAACAGATATTCCGCGTTCGGCCCCCGCCCGCCCACCGCGCGCAAGATGATCTGCGCCTGATCTTCCAGCGACAGGCCCGCGCAATATTGGTCATGGGTGCGATCAATCACATAGGTTACAGCATCCACCATCACGCCATTGGACAGGGTGACAGGGGCGCGCTGTTCCAGATAGGCGGCAGAGATCAATTCGCGCGCGCGCAGATATTCAAGGCTTTCTTCGGCAATGCGCGCAGGTATTTCAAAGGCTACGCCTTCGCAACTGCCCATGCCTTGATCCAGTGCCAGCACCAGCCCCGGTTGCGCAACTGTGCCCCGATGATGAATCGAACGCATGCAAAAACTGCGCTGAAATCCATCCAGCCGCGCCACTGCGCGCTGTGTATAGGCAAAACCGGGATCCCAGATCAGCGACCCATATCCGAAAACCCATAGCGAGGATGACAACTGCATTTGAATGGCCTTTTTATGCAGGTGCAGTGTAAAGCGATTTGGCAGGAACCGG
>JAIUNA010000320.1 GCA_022565265.1 Roseinatronobacter sp.
ATGGCCCACTGGCTCGGTCGTGCCTTCCGGCCCTGTTGCATCCGGAAAGCCCAAGGACGGGTTGACAGAATAATCCACCGCCGCGCGCCCATGCCTGTCGCCAGAGAGTGCCACCATCACAAGATCATCGCGGTGGCGCGACAGGGTTTCGTGATCCATCCAGCCGCGCACGCGCAAATTGGTCAGGAACAAGCCTGCATCCTCTCCCGGCGCGGTGATGATGCGGGTGATCAATTCGCGCCCTTTGGGCGATTTCATATCCACCGCCACAGATTTCTTGCCCTTGTTCAGACCGGCCCAGAACAGGCTTTTGCCAGTATCGGTGACAGGCCAGCGCTGTGCATCCAGCCCGCCTTCGATCCGGTCAAAACGAATAACTTCCGCGCCCATCTGCGCCAGCGTCATCCCCGCAAGCGGGATCGCAACAAAGGCCGACCCCTCGACCACGCGCATACCTTTCAGGATTCCCATCGCCTCATGCCTCCCATTCAAAGCGGGCTTGCAGCCCTTGGTGGCCAGCTTCGGCCACAGTGCAGAGTTTCAGCGCGGTTGCGCCATCGGCTTCGGCCTGCAAATGTAACTGCCCATCAAACATCGGATGTACGCCCCGGAAGCTGAAACGCGAGGGCGTAGCCCCGGTATGGCGCATGGCCGCTTCCATCAGCAAAGTTGCCTGCATCGGGCCATGTACCACCAGACCGGGATAGCGTTCCGCCCCTGTCGCATAATCGCGGTCGTAATGGATGCGATGCGCGTTATAGGTGGCCGCCGAATAGCGAAACAGCCGCACCGGGCCAACCTCTACCCTCTCCGAGAAAACCGGCGCTTCGGGGCCGGGGATGGCGCGGGGCGCGCGGAAACTGTCAGGGATTGGCAGATAGACAATATCCTGTTCTTCGCGGATTTGCGCGCCCCCTTCGCCGCGCAGATCATGGCCAACGCGCACAAAGGCCATATCCCCGGTGCTGCCTGTCTTGAAATCCACACTCAGGATTTCCGAGCGTTTGGTGATCGCCTCGCCAATCGCAAAACGGCCCTTGAAGGACAGCTTGCCCCCTGCCCACATGCGCCGATTGAACGGCAAGGGCGGCAGAAAGCCGCCAAGCTTTGGATGCCCATCTGTGGCAATTTCCGAAATCGGCACGAATTCGGGGAAGGCTACCCAATGCCAAAGCACAGGCAGGGGCGCGCCTGTGTGAATGGGCGGCCTTGGGGCGGCTGGATGGCCCAGCGCCCCCATGACCATGCCAGCAAATTCCGGACTGACAGCGCCTGTGCGCGTCTCCACCCGCCCCACCCAAGCTTGCGCCTGTTCGGGGGTTGCCGCCTCTGCCTGCTCAAAACCTTCCGCTTTGCTCATGCGGCCTGCCTCGCGCCCAGGACACGCGCAATGGTTTCGCCCATGGCCGAAGGTGTGGGCGCAACTGTTATACCGGCAGCAGAGAGGATTTCGACCTTCTCCTGTGCACTCTCGCCAAAGGCAGAGATAATCGCGCCTGCATGGCCCATCTTGCGCCCCTTTGGCGCGGAAAGGCCCGCGATATAGGCCACGACAGGCTTGGTCATATGATCGCGCGCATAGGCGGCCGCTTCGGCTTCTTGCGGGCCGCCGATCTCGCCAATCATCATCACGGCGTCGGTGTCCGGGTCATTTTCAAACAGTTCCAGAATATCGCGGAAGCTGGAGCCGTTGATCGGATCGCCGCCAATGCCCACAGAGGTGGAAACGCCAATTCCCAGCGCCTTCATCTGGCTTGCCGCCTCATAGCCCAGTGTCCCAGAGCGGCCCACAATACCCACGCGCCCCGGCAAGTAGATATGGGGCGGCATGATCCCCATAAACCCTTTGCCCGGAGAGATGACGCCCGCGCAATTGGGGCCAATGAAGCGCATCTTGCGCGCGGCGGGGAAGCGGCGCAGGAAGCGTTTGACCTTCATCATGTCTTGCGACGGGATACCGTCAGTCACGCAGACCGCAAATTCCAAGCCAGCCTCGGCCGCTTCCATAATCGCATCTGCCGCGCCGGGGGGAGGAACGAAAACGAGGCTCGCTTGCGCGCCCACGGCCTCGACCGCCTCGGCCACTGTGTTGAAGATGGGGCGCCCCAACACGGTTTCACCGCCGCGACCGGGGGTCACACCGCCCACGACATTGGTGCCATGCGCAATCATATCTTCGGCGTGAAATTTGCCAATGCGGCCCGACATGCCCTGAACAATGATGCGGGTGTCTTTGTGGATGAGAATGGACATAGGCGTGCTCCTTCAGGCGGCCATGGCGGGACGGGCCTTGACCGCCGTTGCGGCGGCCTCGGCCAATGTCTCGGCAGAAATCAGCGGCAGGCCGGAAGCATCAATGATCCGCCGCCCCTCCTCGACATTCGTACCTGCCAGACGCACCACCACAGGCAGCGACAGGTTCAGCTCGCGGTACGCCTGCACCACGCCAGCCGCCACCCAATCGCAGCGGTTGATGCCTGCGAAGATATTGACAAGGATCACCGACACATTCGGATCTGTCAGCACGGTACGGAACGCCGCGACAACGCGCTCTGGTGATGCGCCGCCCCCGATATCAAGGAAATTGGCAGGCTGGCCCCCGGCAAGCTGGATCATATCCATCGTGGCCATGGCAAGCCCTGCGCCATTGATCAGGCAGCCGATATCGCCTTCAAGACCGACATAGCTCAGGCCATGTTCGGCGGCGGCATCTTCGCGCGGGTCTTCTTGGCCCGGATCGCGCCAAGCCGCGACTCCGGGGCGGCGGAACAGCGCGTTGGTGTCGAAGCTCATCTTGGCATCGAGTGCGATCAGATCGCCCGCGCCGGTGATGACCAGCGGGTTGATTTCCACCAT
>JAIUNA010000321.1 GCA_022565265.1 Roseinatronobacter sp.
CAGCCCCACGGGCGCGCGCGCCGCCCGCGCGGCGGGCATGCGCTGCTTTGGCTATGCCCCGGGTCACGATGGCGCGCGGCTGGCAGAGGAAGGCGCAATTCTGTTTCGCACCATGCACGACCTGCCGGGCCTGCTTGCGCTCTGATCTACAAAAATACCCTGTCCAAATTCATCTTGGCCCAAATATCCATATGCGACGGCCTTGTCCCGCAGGCTGACGGGGGGGTGGGGCGGTGTGTTATCTGCCGCCCACAAGCCCCTTGATTGCGGCGATATGGGCAGGGCTTGCCATGCTGGCTGGCTGCGCAAGGGCATGGGCCTCTTGCAACAGCGTATCGGGGGGGCAGATACGATCCACAAGGCCCCAGTCGCGGGCCTCTTCGGCCTCTATGCTCGCGCCTGCCATCCGGATCATTTTCGCCCGCGCAGGCCCGATCAGCGCGGCAAGGCGCGCGGGGTCAGAGGGTTGCGGCAGAAAGCCCAGTTTCATCACCGGGTAGAAAAACCGCGCCTGTGGCACACTCAACCGCAGATCACAGGCCAGCGCCATACCAAACGCCCCGCCTGCCAATGTGCCATTCAGGGCGGCAATTGTCAGATATTGCGCAGCCGCCAGCCGCCCCGAAAGCGCCTCCCACAAGGGGGATGTGGCAAGCCCCGCGCGCGCGGCCTCCAGATCGGCCCCGGCGCTGAACACCCGGCCCGCCCCTGTCAGGATCAATGCGCGCGCCTGTGCCTGACCAGCGGCATCCCCCACCTCGGCCAAGGCCTCCAGCATATCGGCTGTCAGGGAATTGGCCTTTTCCGGGCGATCGAGCGTGACAGTCCACACCCCGCCCGCCTGCGCGCTGCGGATCATGCAACCAGCCCCATCTGGCGGCGCAAGCCTTCATCCCGAAGCGAGACTTCGCGCCCGATATAGGCGTCAGCGGCAGGCGTGCACATCCAAAGCAGCGCCTGTGCGGGCCATTGTGGCGGGATATGCGCGCCCAAATCCCGCTGGCTTACAGCATTTATGCCGCTGTCCTTGAGGGTGCGTTGCATATCGGTGGCCACTGTGCCGGGCGAGAGGCTCATGACACGCACACCGCGCCCGCGCGCCTCTATATCTGCCACGCGCGTCAGCATCCATGCGCCCGCCTTGGAACTGCAATAGGCGCCCCAGCCTTCCAGCGGGTTATGCGCCGCACCCGACCCGACAGTGATAATCGTACCCGCGCCTTGCGCCTGCATCACAGGCAGCGCCGCGCGCAAACCGTGCAACACACCTTTGAGATTGATATCAATTGCGCGGGAAAATTCCGCCGCGTCCAGCTGCGCCAGAGGGGCAATGGGTTCGATCACTCCGGCATTGTTGATCAGCACATCCAGCCGCCCGAAATGCGCCTGCATTTGCGCAACTGCCGCTTCTACGGCTGCATAATCGGCCACATCGCAGGCAATGGGCAGCGCGCCTGTTTCATCCGCCAGCACTTGCAACGCGGGCAGATTGCGCGCGGCAATGCCCACCTTTGCGCCTGCATGGATAAAGGCGCGCGCCGCTTCCAGCCCGATCCCCCGGCTTGCACCTGTAATCAGCACCACCTTGCCTGCAAGGCTACCTCTGTCAAACCCCATCAAAACCCCCTCTTTCTTGCCCGCGCGCCTGCGAATCGCGGCTGCGGTAATCCCTTGGATTTACACAAATTTTATGGGGGAAAGTCTATCGGCTTTTTGACGGGGGGCAATCATATGCAGGCTTGTCGCCGCTTCAGTAATCCCGCTCGAAAAACAGGCCCACACTGGCGCGGCCTGCATTATCCACACGCCCGCGCGCAGTGATAGAGGGCGAGAGATCAATGTTGATCGACACTTCGCTTTTGCCCTGCGGGCTGACTTCGACATCGGTATAGATTGTTTCGGTCAGATAGCGGCCCAGCCGCACAGAGGTTTCGCCCTGATCATCGGTGCGTACATCCAGATCATCCAGCCCGACATTGCGGCGCAGACGTTCCAAAAGCCCCTCTCCGCGCCCCGATAGCGTGGCAAGGGAAGAGGCCAGTTGCGCGGCCTGAAACAGCGACAGCGTTTCAAACCCGCGCCCGAACAGCAACAGCGAGACGACCTCTTCCTCTGGCAGGGGCGGGCTGGATTCGAAGCGGATTTCGGGCGCATCGGCGCGGCCTTCCAGCACGATCTGGGCCGTTACCCCGTCCCTGTCGGTAGAGGCGACAAGCCGCACGAATGGCACAAAATCCCCCTGCAAGCTGGCAAACCCCTCATTGAGGGTGAAGCGGTTGCCCAGCAAATCCAGCCGCCCGCGAATAAGCCCGAACTGGCCAATCGGGATAACATCTGCCGTGGTGCCGCTTAGCCGCAGCGTGCCGCCCAATTCGGCATCCAAGCCCCGGCCCCTGATGAATATCCGGCTGGGGGCATCTATGGTCAGATCCAGCGTGGAGGGCCGACGTTCGCGGCCATGGGTTTCGCCCGCGAAAATGCCTGCCCTGTCGCGGGTGGTGCGCGCGCCTTCGCTTTCGCCCAGATGGCGGATATCGGGCGGGATATACCCCCGCGTGGCCAGCCCCACACGGGGAATGCGCAATTCGGTGCGATCGAGTGCCAGTGTACCCGACAGGGTTGGCCCTTGGGTTAATGCGCCTGTAATAGCCACTTGCCCCGATACTTCGGTTTCAAACAGTTGCGGATTGATAATGCGCAACCTGTCCAGCACGGCGCGCAAATCGGCGGTCAGGGGGGCTGCAAGATTGATCTCGCCGCCAAGCGTGATCTGCCCGCCAGTGGCCGAGTCCCCGCGCCGCTCGATCTGCGCGCGCCCGGCCGGG
>JAIUNA010000322.1 GCA_022565265.1 Roseinatronobacter sp.
CCTGCATATTCTGATTGCCGAGGATAACCCGATAAATCGGGAGGTTCTGGTCGCGCATCTGGGCCAGATGGGCCATAATTGCGCGGTTGCAAGCAATGGTCTGGAAGCTGTGGAACGTGTTGCGCAACAACGGCCTGATCTGGTTTTCATGGATATGCAGATGCCCGTCATGGATGGGTTGGAGGCAACGCGGCGCATTCGCGCGGCTGGCCATGACATGCCCATTATTGCCGTTACCGCAAATAGCTTCACCCGTGACCGTGCAAATTGCGAACGTGCGGGGATGACCGGATTCATCTCTAAACCGATAACGCGGGCGCAGTTGGCGCGCGCCGTGGCCAATCTGTCTACCCCCGTTGCCACCGCGCCCCGGCTCGAACCAACGCAGGAGCCATGCACGCAGGTACAAGCCCCTTCCGGCCAATTGGCCGATCTTGTCTCGGCGCTGGGCGCAGACATGGTGCTTACTCTGATTGACAAGTTTGAAGGGGAAATCACCAGCTTTCAGCATAGCCTGACGGAAAGTTGCCGCTCTGCCGATACTCATGCGCAAGACAGTTTGTTGCATACCTTCAAAGGGGCCGCCCTGACATTGGGGATGGTGACCTCTGGCAGTTTGGCACAGGCCAAGCGCGCGGCCCTGCCTCTGAGCCGTGGCGATGCTGAAACGCTGGTCAACCATGCGCGCAAGGATGTGGCCGCCTTGCGACAAAGCCTTGCCAGATGTGTGCAGGCATGAGGCGCGGTGGTCTGGCGGGGCCGCCCGCCACAGAAGCATTTTGTTAATTATATGGCATTGATCTTGCAGGTTCCAGTTGCGGGCTGGGTGTTGCAGGGTGTTATGCACGGGCCTGCGACATATCACATATGCAGCGGTTGATCTGCAACAAGACTAGCGTGAGTTTGAAACGATGCTGCCCAAAACCAGCAAGAGCATGCCGCCGAATATGGCCCCCTCAGTGGGGGGGGCACCGTCCGGCGCAACAGCGCAGCCGGAGGTGCGATCTGATACGATTTCGCAAGATGCTCAGGCCACGGCAATGATACCGCTTTGTGCCGATCTGTGGCTGGAACTGGATGAACAGTTTGCGATCATCGCCTGTGATGTTCAGGCATCTGTCGCGGCACCCCACCTGTGCGGCACTTTGTCCCGCCACAGTATCATGGCCGCATTGGGCGCTGAATTGGGCCGGATCGCGCCACAAATCCGCATGGGGCTGAGGCAGTCCTGGCCTCCGCAAAGCCATATGCTCTCAATCCTGTCCGAAGGCGAGGCGCGCCGCTATCTGGCCACATTCACGCGCCGCGACGGGGGGGCGGGTGCAATTGTGCCCGGCTATCTTGCCATGCTACGCGATCTGAGCGGGGCAACCCATACCTGTGATGTGGCCGCGTCCACAGCGCAACAGGCCACCCGGATACACCTCCAATCCATGTTGGAAGCCCTGCCCGATGCGCTGGCGCTCTTTGATCGCGACCAAAGGCTTGTCATGTGCAACAACGCTTATCTTGCTGTGTTTCCCGGCCTTGGCGACATGCTGGTTCCGGGCCAAAGCTTTGCGGATATTCTGAAAACGGGGCTGCGCCGGGGTATCCTGCAGGTGACAGATTGTTCAGAGGCGGCGTGGATCGCGCGCCAGATTCGCAAATTCGCCTTGCAGTATTCGCAATCCAGATTGCGCGCTTTGCATGGGCGCTGGTATCGCGAGGCGCAGCACCCCACTCCGGACGGGGGGCGCATTATCATCCTGTCGGATGTGACGGATTGGAAAGATACAGAGACCCGTGCGCTGGAAGATCGCGCGCGCGCGCTTGATGCTTCGCGCGATGGGGTTTTTCTGGTCTCGATTGATGGCAAGGTGCAATATGCCAACCCGGCTGCAATTGGTATTCTGCGCGAAGACAGGCGAGAGGCGCTGCTGGGGCAGGATTGGTGTGCTTTGTTACTGCCCTGCCACCCCAAAATCGCGCGCGACACCGTGTGCGCCACCCTCGCGCAGGCTGGATTCTGGCAGGGCCAATCCTTCTTTGCCACAGAGGATGACGAAACGGTTGAGCTTGAGAGTTCGGTCACACGCAATGCCGATGGCACTGTTCTGTGTGTATTTCGCGACATCACGCTCCAGCGCCTGAACGAGATCGAGCGCGAGCGCTTGCGCGAGCAATTGACCCTTGCGCGCCGGCGCGAGGATATTGCACAGATCGCAGCCGGTCTGGCACATGATTTCAACAATATCCTTGCCGGAATATCGGCGGCATCCAGCATTATTGCCGAGATGGAAGATATCGAGACGGCCAAACCCCTTGCCCTGCGCATATCCGAGGCTTGTGGCCAGGCGGGGGGGCTGCTCAAGCGCATGCTATCCTTGGGCAAAACCGATACCCCGCGTGAATTGCTGGATCTGCGCCGCCCGCTGCGTGACGCAGAATCGCTGTTGCGCCCCAGCCTGCGCGCGCCCGTTACGCTGATGGTAGATCTGCCACAAACCCCGTTGATGACATATGCAGACAGCACCGCGCTGGTGCAAATGGCGCTGAATCTGGTGATCAATGCGCGCGACGCGATTCTGGCGCAGCCTGTCATGCGCGCGGAGGCCGGGATCAGGGTTGCGTTGGCCTTGGCCACGCCGCAAGATCTGGCGCAGCGATTTGACATCGGCACGGTGGACAAACGTGTGAGCTATGCCCGGATCACGGTTGCGGATGATGGGCCGGGGCTGAGTGCCGAGATGCGGGCAAATATTTTCACGCCGTATTTTTCCACCAAGGGCGCGGATGGCACGGGGCTTGGCCTTGCCATCGTGCTCAGCGTTATCCAG
>JAIUNA010000323.1 GCA_022565265.1 Roseinatronobacter sp.
AACCCAACCGCCCCGCCAGAAAGAAGCCGCTGCGCTGTGCCTCTCCCGGAAAATCCCAGACAGAATAGACATAATATATTGCATATGCGATTCCGAAGACAGGAATGATCAGGTCAGACCCGACCTGTTTCCTGTCTGACGGTTTTTCGTCAGACATGACGTGTTCCTCGATGTGATGCACCTTGAAGGCGGCGCCCCTTCGGACGCCGCCCTGTTCCAGCCCGGTGCGATCAAGATCCGGTCAGCAGATCACGATAGCGGCGCGCCAACTCGATGGTATCGCGTGCCGATGTCATGGCGACACTCTCGTCGCCTGCATCGATAAACACTGAGGGCACGCCCGTTCCCTCGACAGCCGTCACGAAATCGGGGTCAGCAAGCGTGGCTTGCATGCTCTCAACCAGCCGCGCGACGCGCTCTGGATGGGCATCATAGGCCGCGCGGTGCATCCCCCATGCGCGCGACGATGTGAGCGCGGGAATGGATGTGCCAAGAGCGGCATTCACGCTGGGCGCATTGTCCGTGCCGTCAGGGGCTACATTTTCATCTGCAAACACACCCAATACGATGGATTGATCGCCAAGCACGATCGAATTGGTGATCGGCAATGCTGCGCAATCCACCTCCATCGTGATTGCAGCCATTGCCGTGGGGTTGCCCCCGCCATAGGGAACAAGCACGATTTCAATGCCAAGCGCTTCGCCAAGGGCCAGCATGCCAATAGAAGCCGGATGCGGCAAACGGCTGACAGCCACTGTCAGAGGACGACGGCGCCCTGCCTCGACAAGCTCTTCCAATGTGCGGTGCGGGCTGTTTGGCCCCACCCAGACGCACATCGGCTCGGACAGGGTTTGCTGGATAAAGACAATATCCCGCCCAACCTCGATACCCGTATTCTGCAATTCCAGCATGATCACTTCGGGGCCGAGATTTGCGAAAATCAGCGAATAGGCATCTGGCTCGCGGCTCATGTAAAACTCGTAGCCAACCTGGCCCGCCGCACCCGGATAATACCCGAACTGGAAGTTTGTGGGCAAATGCCGCCCCCAGATGGATGCAAAAGCGCGCGCATCGCGATCTGCGCCACCACCCTCGCCGGTGGGAATGATGATATCCAGATTGCGCGTCGGAAAGCCCTGCGCAAAGGCGCGGCTGGGCATGAGCAGGCTGCTTGCGCCAGCGGCCGCCGCAACTGCCCCGGTCGCCTTAAGAAAGCTCCGCCGGCCTATCAGTGATGGTGCCTTGATGATGGATTTTGTCATGTGCTGTCCTCCCTTTGATCCAGCTTGCAACGGGCGCTCCTCTACCCGTCATTGCAGCGAGAATTGGCGATGCCGCCCAATTTGTCAACCATTTTAATTTGGTTCGCGAATTGGGCAACCTTATCACCCATCCCCCGCAGCCGTTTAACCCGCTGCGAGGGCGGTTTTTATCACTCTCCGGTATAGACGGGCGCGGGCTGCTCGAAGAAACTTTGCAGGATCTGATAGACCATCATGTAATTCTTCTGCTGGAAAGACGCGTGTGAAATGCCCTGCATCACCGTGAACTGCTTGTTCGGGTGCGGCAGAAGTGCAAAGAATTTCAACAGGTCATCCATTGCGGCAATCCCGTCATATTCACCGCGCAAGACGATTGTCGGCATGGTGAGTTTTGCCGGGTCGTTCAGCGGCAGACGGGAACACATATCGACATAGGTACCCGTTGGCATCGAATCATCAAGCGCGAGAATCGCATCTGCGAAAGCGTCGATAACCTTGTCCTCGGCGGTGCCGGGGTGATCGCGGTTGAAGATCGAGAATACAAAATCGCGATCAATGGGACGGCGCTTCATAACCCTGAATTGATCCAGCTTTTTGCGCCTTTCGATCAATGTGGGCGCGCCTTCGCCTGTCCATACATAGGCATCCAGCGCCAATTTTGCAACGCGATCAGGGTGGCGCTCTGCAAAAGCCGCAGCGCGCAGCGCGCCGGAAGAAATACCATACACATGGAAATTCTTGGCACCCGTCTTGGCCATGATGTAATCTGAAGCGGCACTCAGATCATCAGCGCCATCGGCGATATTCGCGGTCATGTCGCGATGCTTGTCTGACCGGCCATAGCCTTCCATATCCACACACCAAGTGTCATAGCCTTGCGCCACAAACCAATCCATGACGGATGAAAATGGGCGGCCGGGAACTTGCAAATCAAACGTGGGCTGAGATGCCATGGAAGACCCATGCACGAACAGGACAGTTCCCTTCGCCGCGCCTTCCGGGGCCTTGTTCCACAAAAACAGGTTCACATCCCCTTTTTTTGTCCAGTGCTCTGTTCCTGCAAAAGTTACATTCTGTATATCTTGAGCCATCGCCGCCTCCTTCTAAGCGCTGCCAGTGTTCACATAGGCAACCATTCCCCTCAAACCATAGAGAAAATGGTTGCCCAATGCGGCCGTTATAGGATATTGGTTGATCAAGCGCAACTGCGAATTCGATTGGGCAACAATTGGTTGACATTTTTCTCGAAACATTAGCAATTTCACAAGAAACCGGAGCAACACAGCGTGACTGATCCAGAGCGCACAGATGACGCAGATCGCGGCAACCTTGACAGTGTCGAAGAGCGCCTGACGAAACTGCTTTCACAGCCTGAAATGCTGCCCGGTGTCAGGTTGCCAACCGAACGCGCATTGGCGGAAGATTTGAATATTTCTCGCAGCGCAGTGCGCCGCGCCATGGCGCGGCTGGAGGGTCAGGGAAAGGTGCTGCGCGTGATTGGCAGTGGCACCTATGGGGCCGACAGCGCGCCCAAGCCTGAGAAATCCCCA
>JAIUNA010000324.1 GCA_022565265.1 Roseinatronobacter sp.
ATTGCGCTGGGTCGCCTGCCCCATCTGCCCCACAGTGTGCAGCCTGCGGCCAGGGATCAGGCGGCCATTGACAGCGCCATCGCCCGTATGGGGCTGGAGAGTTTTCGCACCCGCATTGCAACCCAGCTCTCCGGCGGAGCACAGGCCCGCGTTCTGATCGCGCGCGCACTGGCACAGCCTACGCCTGTGCTGATGGTCGATGAACCAACTGCAGGCCTTGATCCGGCACATCAACTGGGGCTGATGCAGGTGCTCGCAGATGCGGCCGGGGCCGGGCGCAGCATCATCGCCTCGATGCATGATCTGGGGCTGGCCGCGCGGTATTGCACGCGGCTGGTGGTGCTCTGGCACGGTGGGATCGCGGCAGATGGCCCGCCAGAGGCGGTACTTACGCCAGAATTGCTGGCCGATGTCTTTCAAATCCGCGCCCATATCCAGCATGGCCCCAATGGCCCGATCATCCAGCCTGTGGGGGTTATATGACCCTTCATCTTCAGGCCCCATGGCTGGAATTCGATCTGGGCGCGCCCCTGCAAGTGTTGTCATGGGCGCCCCATGGTGCCGGATATCAGCGCACAAGCCGCATTTTGTGGCGGCAGGTGCGCAATGCCGATCTGCCCGAAGGCTTTGATGTGGGCGACTGGCTTCGCACGGAACTCATAGCCCGCCGCGCATTGGATTGTGTCTGCATGCTCACCTCGCGCGATGTCAGTGCACATCATGTGGCACAGGCGCAGGTGGATGGGGTTACAGCGGTGGCTGTGGCAACTGTGGGCCTCTCCAATGCCGAGCGCGTAGGCCACCGCGTGGATCGTTCCGGGCGTGACTGGAACCGCGATCTGGCGCAAGACTTGCGCACACGCCTTGGCACAATCAATATTGCCCTGCGTCTGGATGCCCCCTTGTCGCAAACCGGCCTTCTGGAGGCGCAGAGCATCGCAGCGCAGGCGCGCACCACTGCGATTATGGACGCGGGCCATTTATTGCCCGACGGGGCGGGCCGCGCAACAGGAACCGGCACGGATTGCATTGCAATGGCGGCCCCGGAGGGCATGAATGATTATGCGGGCCTGCATACGGCGATAGGCGAAGCCATCGGACGGGCCGTGCTGGAGGCCGTGGGGGCTGGCGCGCGCGCATGGCAGGCCACAATAGGCCAGATCAGCGGAGGGTAAGGCATGGATACAGAATTGATGGCCTTTCTGCTGCGCGGCGGCCCGGCGCTTTGGGTGATTGCCGCCCTCTCCATCCTGACAATGGCGCTGATATTGTGGAAATTCTGGGATCTGGCACGGCTGGGCGCATGGTCGCGCACCCCCTCTGAACAGGCTGTGGCCAATTGGCAAAGCGGGGCAAGCGATGCCGCGCTGGCACGGCTGGCAGGGCGCACGGGGTTGCGGGCGCAGGTATCCCGCCGCGCGATGGAAACACATCTTGCGCCGATGGATGCACCCGCCGCGCGCGAAGAAACGGCGCGGGTGGGGAAAAGGGCCATGATGCAGGCGCGGCGCGGGTTGCGGGCGCTGGAACTGATTGCAACAATCGCACCGCTTATCGGGCTTCTGGGCACGGTTCTGGGCATGATCGAGGCGTTTCAGGCCTTGCAGGCCGCAGGCAATCGCGCAGATCCTGCCGCCCTTGCCGGGGGCATCTGGCAGGCGCTGCTGACCACGGCGGCGGGCATGGCAGTGGCAATCCCCGCCGCGATGGCCCTAAGCTGGTTTGAAATCATCTGCGACCGGGTGCAACTGGATCTGGAAGATCTTGCCACGCGAATATTTACCGCGCGGGGGCTGTGATGTTTCGCTTTGCTGCCCCGCGCCCCGCACGCCGCCCCAGCCTGACGCCCATGATTGACGTTGTGTTTCTGCTTTTGGTTTTCTTCATGCTGGCGGCGCGTTTCGGTCACGATGTCGGGCTTGCACTGGCACCCGGTGGCAGCGGCGGGGCCAGCTATGAAGGCCCGCCCCGGCTGGTAGAGTTCGACAATGCGCAACTTTGGCTCAATGGGGTGGAAACCGCGCCACAGGCCTTGGCCGGGGCCTTGGCCCCGCTGATGCCTGCTGCGGATGCGCTGATCATCTTGCGCCCCCGCGATGGCGCGCGCGTGCAAGATATCGCACAGGTGAGTGCGCTGTTGCAGGATGCGGGTTTCGTGCGCCTCGTGGTGCTCGCACCATGAGCGCGCCGGATTTCTCGCCTCCGCCCCGCAAAGCCATGCGCGAAAGCGTGGTTCCAATGATCAATGTGGTGTTTCTGCTTCTGATTTTCTTCTTGATGAGCGCGCAGATAGCCCCGCCAGACCCGATAGAGATTACCCCGCCCATCGTCACCCGGCTTGACCAGCCCTTGCCCGATAGCGCGCGCATGGCAGTTCTGGGGCGCGATGGGGTGCGGCGCCATGAAGGCCTGATCGGGGCCGAGGCGCTGGAGGCGCTGGCCGCGCAGCCGGGGCCGGTACTTCTGCGCGCGGATGCCGAACTGGGTGCGGGGGCTTTTGCGACTGTCTTGCGCGATCTGGCACAGGCCGGAATTTCCGAGGTCACGCTGGCTGCAATCGCGAGGACGGAATGAAACCAGCGCTGGAGTTTTTGGGCTTTGCCTCGGTTGCCACCCTTGTGCATCTGGCCGTTTTTGCCGCCACCCAGCCAGATGGCATGTCAGCGGGCGGAACAGGCGGGGCGCAAGACATAACCCAAGCAGGCGCGGCGCTGGCCAGCGCAGATGCCGCCATCGCCGCATTGGTAGCGCGCTGGGAAACGCCCCCAAGCGTGTAACTGACCGCCCTGCCGCCCCCGGATATTGCGCCAC
>JAIUNA010000325.1 GCA_022565265.1 Roseinatronobacter sp.
ATCGGGGGCCTGTGGCATGGGCAGATCCTCCGGCACTGTGGCCATTTGCGCCGCGATATCCTGCTCTAGCGGGCAGTTGGTGGATTTGAGGATAAAGCCCAATGTCATATACATGCCCAATGTCGCCATCAGATCCAGCACCCCTTCGCGCCCGACCAGCGCTTGCAGCGCATCCATCTGATCGGGGGCCAGTTGCGCGTGGTCTTGCAGCGCATCCACCGCGCCGGCCAAAAGCGCATCTTCCGGGGACATTTGCGCGCAGGGGCCGCGCAGGCTGCGAATGCGCGCCACATCCAGCCCCGCGCGCAACCCGCGCACCACATGCTGATTCCATTCATAGGCCGCACCCAGCCTATGGGCCAGCCGCAGGATACCCACCTCGGCGCGCTCTGGCCCCAAGGCGCTGTGCTGCACGATATGGGTGCGCAGGGTTTCCCATGCGCGCAGCAAGGCCGGATGATGTGCCATCACGCGGTATACATTCAACTGGCCCGCAAAGCCCGCGCGCATATCCGCAATCTGGCCGGGCCATTGGGCATCTGGCAGGGGGGCGAAGCTCATGCCGCCAGCGCGGCCTCTACCGCCTCTGACAGCCGCCCTGTGATCTCGGCCAAGTCGTGCTCGGTAACGATGAAGGGGGGCGCGAGCAACACATGATCCCCCAGCACACCGTCTATCGTGCCGCCCATGGGATACACCATCAGCCCGCGCGCCATGGCTTCGGCCTTGATCCGCGCATGCAGTTTGCGCGCGGGGTCAAACGGCGCTTTGGTGTCACGATCGGCGACCAGTTCTATAGCCTGAAACAGGCCGCGCCCCCGGATATCGCCAATATGGGGGTGCTGGCCGAAATGGTTTTGTAACTGCGCGCGCAAGACCGCGCCCATGGCCTGCACATTCTCCAGCAGGTTATCGCGCGCAATCACCTGTTGCACGGCCAGCCCCGCTGCGGCGGCCATGGGATGGCCCATATAGGTATGGCCATGTTGGAAAAACCCGCTGCCCTTGGCGAAAGCCTCATATATCCGGGCGCTCAGCAACGTGGCCCCAATGGGCTGGAACCCTCCGCCAAGGCCCTTGGCGATGGTCAGCAGATCGGGGGCAATGCCATCATATTCGCAGGCATAGCGGTAGCCGGTGCGCCCCATGCCGCACATCACCTCGTCCAGTATCAGCAGCACACCGTAGCGATCACATATCGCGCGGATTTGCTTGAAGTAATCGGCCACGGCAGGAACCGCGCCTGCGGTTGCACCCACCACAGGCTCTGCAATAAAGGCGGCCACGGTATCGGGGCCAAGCTCTATGATCTTGGCCTCCAGCTCTGCCGCCGCGCGGGTGGCGTAAGCGGCATCGGTTTCGCCCGTGTGCTGGTCACGATAGGCATAACAGGGCGCAATATGATGGGCCTGCATCAAAAGCGGCTTGAACTGTGCGCGCCGCCATTCATTGCCCCCCGCCGCCAAAGCGCCCAGCGTATTGCCATGATAGCTTTGCCGCCGCGCGATGATATGGCGGCGCTGGGGCTGGCCGGTTTCGGTAAAATACTGCCGCGCCATTTTCAGCGCCGCTTCCACCGCCTCCGACCCGCCAGAGACAAGATAGACATGGCTTAGCCCCTCTGGCGCGCCAGCGATCAAATTATCTGCCAGCGCTTCGGCCACTTCGGTGGTGAAAAACCCGGTATGGGCATAAGCCAGCTTGTCCAGCTGCGCATGAAGTGCGGCCAGCACATCGGGATGGGCATGACCAAGGCAAGATACGGCCGCGCCGCCAGAGGCATCTATATAGCATTTGCCCTCGGAATCAGTGAAGCGGATACCTTGCGCCGTGGTTGCGCGGCGCGGCGGCGTATGGATTGAACGGTGGAGAAGATGGGTCATGTCAGACACTTTCAGGCAGGGGGCGTGTAGTAGGTGTTGAAGGCGGCAAGCTGGCGATCCAGCCCTTCCAGACGGGCCAGCACAGCCGGATCATCGCCGCGCGCGACAAGGGCCACCAGAATTTCAGCCATGGCAAAGGCAGGGGCCATGCTATGCAGAAAAGAGGCGCTATGCGTGGGCACGATCAGCGCGGGATCACCCGCCACGATCAGCGGCGAGAGCGGCGAATCTGTCAGCGCGACAATGCGCATTGCGCGCGCATGCGCCTGCATCACAGCCTCGACCACGGCGCGGGTATAAGGGGCAACGCCGCAGACAAACAGCACATCCCCGGCTTGGGCCTGCGCCAGCCCATCCAGCCCCACCCCGCCAATCCCATCGAGCAGGCTGGCGCGATCTGTGATCAGCGACAGCGCATACCAGACATGCCACGCCACCGCATGGCTGGAACGCAGACCAAGGCAAAAGACGCGCGGCGCCTGTGCGATCAGGCTTGCGGCCTGTTCAAGGTGTACCAGCGTTTGCGCAGTGCCAAGCACTGCAATTTGCGCCGCCGTCTGTTCCAGCATTGCGGCGGCCGCGTCTTGCGGCGAATTTGCGCCAAGCCTGTCACGCGCTGCGGCTGTGGCGGCCAGCCCCGGTGCGGCATTGCGCAGCGCCTCGCGGTGCAGGGCGCGGATGGCCTCATACCCATCATAGCCCAAAGCCTGCGCAAGCCGCGTCATTGTGGCGGGTTGCACATCTGCGCGCCGCGCCTGTTCGCGCATGGATAAAAGCGCTGTATCCTGAGGGTTGCGCATGATCCAATCTGCCGCCTTTTGCAACTGCGCTGGCAGTGCATCCTTGCGGCTGGCAAGCGAGAGGGCGAAAGACTGGGCCATATGC
>JAIUNA010000326.1 GCA_022565265.1 Roseinatronobacter sp.
AAAACCCACCACCCCCGCCCGGGGGGGGCCCCGCCCCGGCGCCACAATGGGGGGGGCCCGCCCGGGCGCCATAAACGGGGGGGCCACCCCCCGCACCCCCGGGATATTTAAGCCAAGATGAAGGGAACCAGACCATGAGCCCAAGAGATGATATCCCCGACCTGAAAGGGCGTGATGGTGAAGGCTCGGTGCAGGTGCATCTTGATCCTGATACCAAGATCGAAGGCGCGAAGGTGTTTTCTGTCTATGGCAAGGGCGGGATCGGGAAATCCACCACCAGTTCCAACCTGTCAGCCGCCTTTGCCGCGATGGGCAAGCGGGTGTTGCAGATAGGCTGCGACCCCAAGCATGACAGCACATTCACCCTGACAGGCAAATTGCAGCCCACGGTGATTGATATCCTCAAGGATGTGGATTTCCACGCAGAAGAGTTGCGGCCCGAAGATTTCGTGACCGTAGGCTGGGGCGGCGTGATGTGCGTAGAGGCAGGCGGGCCGCCCGCCGGCACAGGCTGCGGCGGCTATGTGGTAGGCCAGACAGTAAAGCTGCTGAAACAGCATCATTTGCTGGATGATGCGGATGTGGTGATCTTTGATGTGCTGGGTGATGTGGTGTGTGGTGGCTTTGCTGCCCCCTTGCAGCATGCCGACCGCGCTGTGATCGTGACGGCCAATGATTTTGACAGCATCTATGCCATGAACCGCATTATCGCGGCGGTGCAGGCGAAATCGGCAAATTACAAGGTGCGGCTTGCAGGCTGCATTGCCAACCGCTCGCGCGAGACGAATGAGGTGGATCGGTTTTGTGACCGTGTGGGCTTTAACCGCATTGGGCATATGCCCGATTATGATGCGATCCGCCGCTCGCGCCTGAAGAAAAAGACCCTGTTTGAAATGGATGCCGATGACGAGGTTCTGGCCTGCCGCGCGGAATATATGCGCCTTGCCGAATTGCTGTATTCGGGCACAGAGCCAATGAACCCCGCGCCCTTGCCCGACCGCGAAATCTTTGAGTTGCTAGGGTTTGACTGATGCGCGATCTGGCCCCTTCCTCCAGCTATGACAACACCCGCGCCCGCGTTGCCAGCTATTTCGATGGCACGGCCACGCGGGTGTGGGAGCGTCTGACCTCTGACGCGCCGGTTTCGCGCATACGCCAGACGGTGCGCGCAGGGCGCGACAGCATGCGCGCGCTGATGCTGGATCAGCTGCCCACAGATCTGCGCGGCGCGCGGGTGCTGGATGCAGGCTGC
Source organism: Roseinatronobacter sp. (assembly GCA_022565265.1). Taxonomy (GTDB): domain Bacteria; phylum Pseudomonadota; class Alphaproteobacteria; order Rhodobacterales; family Rhodobacteraceae; genus Roseinatronobacter. The sequence goes on from JAIUNA010000326.1 coordinate 1,253, forward strand.
GGCACAGGGGCCGCCAGTGCCGAACTGGCCGCGCGCGGGGCCGATGTGCTGGCGATAGATATTTCGCCCAAGTTGGTAGAGATTGCCGCAGCCCGCATGCCCGAAGGGCTGGCGGGCCGCGTGCAGTTTCGCGCAGGCGATATGCTGGCGGCGGAACTGGGCCGGTTTGACCATGTTATCGCCATGGACAGCCTGATTTATTACACCCGCCCTGATCTGGAAGCCGCCCTTGACGGGCTGGCCACACGGGCCGGACAGATTGTGTTCACTGTGGCCCCGCGCACACCGCTTTTGATGGCGATGTGGCATACAGGCCGCCTGTTTCCGCGGGCAGACCGTTCGCCCACCATGATCCCCCAAGACCACAAGCGCCTTGGCGTGGCGGGCCTGTCGCGCGTGGGCCGGGTTTCGCGCGGGTTTTACATTTCCGAATGTCTGAGGGTGCAGCAATGATCATCCCCAAGGCCATGTTCAGCAAGATCGGCAGGAATTGGCTGCCCTTCGCGGATGCGGCCTCTGAGGGGCTGCCGCTGCGCCAGATTTTGCGGCTGAGCCTCTTTCAGGTATCCGTGGGCATGGCCACAGTGCTTTTGCTGGGCACGCTGAACCGGGTGATGATTGTAGAACTCTCGCTTGCCGCCAGCATTGTGGCGGTGATGATCGCGCTGCCAGTGCTGATTGCGCCCTTCCGGGCGCTTTTGGGCTTTCGCTCAGATAACCACCGCTCGGCCATTGGCTGGAAGCGCATTCCCTATCTGTGGTTCGGCTCGCTCTGGCAATTCGGGGGCTTGGCAATCATGCCCTTCGCGCTGTTGGTGCTGACAGGCGACAATGTGCATGATGTGCCCTTCGCGGGCGAGGTGATTGCCGCACTTGCCTTTCTGATGACAGGCTTTGGCTTGCATATGACCCAAACCGCAGGTGTGGCGCTGGCCGCCGATCGCGCCGATGATGAAACCCGCCCGCGCGTGGTGGCGCTGCTGTATGTCACCTTCCTTGCGGGGATGGCCATTTCTGCATTGATTGTGGGGTATTTGCTGCGCGATTTCAGCGATTTGCGCCTGATTCAAGTGGTGCAGGGCTGCGCAGTTGTCACGCTGGTATTGAATATCATCGCGCTGTGGAAACAAGAAAAGATCAAACCCATGTCGCGCGCAGAGCGCGAGGCCCCCAAGCCCGCCTTTCGGGATGCATGGAATGATTATATCAAGGGCGGGCAGGCGGGGCGCTTGCTGGCGGTTGTCTTCATGGGGGGGCTGGCCTTCAACATGCAAGATGTGCTGCTCGAACCCTATGGCGGCGAAATTCTGGGCCTGTCTGTGGCGGCTACAACCACGCTGACTGCCGTCTGGGCCACAGGCGCGCTGTTTGGCTTCTGGCTTGCCGCGCGCTGGCTGGCGCGCGGGGTGGATCAGTTTCGCATGGCGGGGCTTGGCGTCTTGATTGGCATTTTCGCCTTTTCGGCGGTCATCTTTGCCGGGCCGTTGCAATCTGCGCCGCTTTTCTATT
>JAIUNA010000327.1 GCA_022565265.1 Roseinatronobacter sp.
CCTTACCCCTCTACCCGCGTCAGATCGGCGCCTTGCTGGCAGGTGGCGCGAATGCGGTGCAGCAGGTTCAGACGGTTGCGCCGCACGATCTGATTGTCGGTATTGATCTGCACGGAATCAAAAAACGCATCAATCGGCGCACGCAGGCTGGCCATTGCGGCCATGGCGGTGGCGAAATCCTCGGCGGTCATGGCCGGGGTGATGGCGGCTTCGGCCGTGTCCAGCGCCGTGAACAGCGCCTTTTCTTCGGGCGTTTCGGCCAGTTTGGGATCGGGGCCGAAGGAATATTCCACCCCGTCCTTGGCTTCCTCTTTCGTGAGGATGTTATTGGCGCGCTTGAACCCTTGCAGCAGGTTTTCCCCATCTGCGGTTTTCAGAAAGGCCGAGAGCGCTTCGGCGCGTTTGACCAGAAGCGTGAGATCATCATTGCCGGGCATGGCCAGACAGGCGTCAATCACATCATGGCGAATGCCTTGGTCGCGCAGATGGGTTTTGAGACGGTCATGGAAGAAGGCGATAAGATTATCACGCTGTCCTGCCACAGCCCACTGCATTTCAAAGCCCATGAGCAGCACATCTTCCGCGACTTTCTCATCCACAGACTTGAATACGACAGCTTTTGCTTTTTCCAAAGTTATACCCGAGTTCGAAGCATAATCTGCAAGTTGCTCTCGCTTTCGATCAACCTTTGCAAACCACTGATCGGAAAGAGCGTTGTTAGCGTGATGAACTGCCAAACCCAAGGGTAATTTCACCCCCTTCCCCAACACCAACCGAATAACCCCCAGCGCGGCGCGGCGCAGGGCGTAGGGGTCTTTGCTGCCTGTGGGCTTTTCATCTATCGCCCAGAACCCTGTCAGCGTATCAATCTTGTCGGCCAAGGCCACCGCCACGGAAACGGGCGCGGAGGGCACGGAATCCGACGGGCCAAGCGGTTGGTAATGTTCCACACAGGCGCGCGCCACATCCTCGCTCAGGCCAGCGGCGCGGGCATAGTAGCTGCCCATCAAGCCTTGCAATTCGGGGAATTCGCCCACCATGTCTGACCGCAGATCGGCCTTGGCCACGCGGGCGGCCTGTTCGGCCAGATCGGCATCCGCGCCCACCAGTGGCGCAATCTCGCGCGCAAGCGCTGCGATACGGGCCACGCGGTCGGCTTGCGAGCCGAGCTTGTTGTGGAATGTCACATTTGCAAGCCCCGCGCCCATGCCGTCCAGCCCCTGAGCCGTGACAGTGCGCAGATCATTTTCCCAGAAAAACTTGGCATCTGAAAGCCTTGCGGCCAGAACCTTTTGATTGCCCTTCAGGATGGTTGCGCCCTTGTCGGCAGTGTCGCGGTTGGCAACGGTCACAAAGCCAACAATCTGGCCTGATTTCGGATCGCGGGCGGAAAAGAATTTCTGGTGCTCGCGCATCGAGGTTTGCAGCACTTCGGCCGGCAGGTTCAGGAAATCCGCAGCAATCCGGCCCATCAGCACCACGGGCCATTCCACCAGCCCCGCCACTTCGGCCAGAAGGGCCTTGTCCTCGATCAGTTCCAACCCGGCGGCAAAGGCCATCTGGCTGGCATCATTCCAGATATGCGCGGCGCGTTCCTGTGGATCAAGGATCACATGCGCGCGTTTCAGCTTGGCGGCGTAATCGTCAAACCCTGTGACAGCGAAAGCATCCGGCGCCATGAAGCGGTGGCCGCGTGTGCTGTCGCTGGCTGCAATGCCATCAACGGTGAGCGGCACAATCTCTGCCCCGGCCTCTGTGCTTAGAATGCACAGGATGCTGTGCAAGGGGCGCACCCAACGCAAACTGCCAGACCCCCAGCGCATGGATTTGGGCCAGGGGAAATTGCGGATCGTGGTTTCCAGCACCTCGGCCACAATTTCGGGCGCGGCGCGGCCCGGTGTGGTGATGGTGGCGAAATAGACTTGGCCCTTCTTGTCATCGCGGATGTCCAGATCGGCCATGCTCTGGCCTATCCCGCGCAAGAACCCGTCAATCGCGGCTTGCGGTGCGCCAAGTTTCGGGCCTTTGCGTTCTTCGCGCAGGGTGGGCGAATGGGCCGACAGGCCCTGCACTGCCAGCGCAAGGCGGCGCGGGGTGGCAAAGGCCCCTGCATGGGCATAGGTCAGACCTGCACTTACCAGCCCCTCTGTCACAAGGCGCTTGAGCGCCTCTGCGGCGCTGGCCTGCATACGCGCGGGGATTTCCTCGGAAAACAGTTCGATCAGAAGGTCAGCCATCGCTCTCACTCTGCTGTCGGGGGTGGCGGGCAGCCGGGGGGCACGGGATCGCCATCAAAATGGGCCGTGCCACAAGGGTTGATCTGTTGCCACGCATAGCCGCGCCCATCTTGCAGGATTATAACGCGGTCTATGCCGTAGCGGATATTGGACACGCCCAGAACGGCTGTTGCGCGGCCCTCGCGCAGGGCCTGTGTCAGGGTGGCGGCGTTGAAGCAGCCAAACCAGCCCGGCGCATTCAGGGGGGTTGCACCGCTATAGGGGGTTAGGTCTGCGGGGTCTGTATCAATCTCGAAACAGGCGCGGTAGCGGATGGGAGAGCTGTCGGAATCTATGCCCTGAAAATTCCGCACGGCAAATTCCGCTGGTGCATCTGCCCCCAAGGGGGTGAGCAGAATACTGTCTTGCGCGGGCAGCCTTGGGGGACAGGGTCGCCATCAAAATGGGCCTCGCAACATGGGTTGATCTGTTGCCATGAATAGCCGCGTCCATCCATCAGGA
>JAIUNA010000328.1 GCA_022565265.1 Roseinatronobacter sp.
ATCTGCCTGCCGCGCCTTGTCCGATATCGATCTGAACAGATATCCCCGGTTTTGCAGGTATCGTTTTTCTGGCATCGTTTTTCTGGCATCGTTTTTCTGGCACGTATGAAAAGGGCGGGCGTGGGATCATCCCAGCCCGCCCAAATTGCGCAGCGCCCGCTTGCCTCAGTTCGTGGGCGTGATCACGATCTCGACCCGGCGGTTCTCTGCCCGCCCCGACACGGTGGAATTTGAGGCGATCGGCTCATAAAATCCGCGCCCGGAAACGACAATCCTGTTTCCGCTGATCCCGTTTTCCATCAGCACACGCGCAACTGCCATCGCGCGATCCTGACTGAGTTGGACATTCATCGCTTCAGAGCCAACATTGTCGGTATGGCCAACAATTCGGACGGTGGAATAGGGATGGCGCCGCAGGCTATTTGCTACCGCGCTCAAAGCTGGCCGGAACCCTGCATCCACAACAGAGGAGCCTGTCCGAAATGTCACGGCCTCTGGCAAGATCACCCGCAGGTCAGCACCTGTATTCGTGATCGCTGCCCCAGACCCGGCCAAGGACTGGCGCAACTCGCGTTCCTGCGCGGCCATGCGTGCGCCAATCGCCCCGCCAAGTGCGGCGCCAACAACACCCCCAATGACAGTCGCGCGTGTATCACCGCCAATAACCTGCCCTGCCGCAGCCCCTGTAAGCCCACCAATAACAACCCCTGTGCGGGGCTGATTGGTTGTGCCATCCGGATTCGCGCAACCAGCAATAAAAGCCACGCTCAGCAGACTGAGCGCGATAGACTTGCCACGATATGTCATATGCTTGTTCTCCCAAAGGCGCTGCCCGCACAGAAACTGCCAGACCATCACACCAAACCTTCATCATCATGACACCAATCATCGCGCGGCATGCTGATCTGGGTTAAGTATGCGCCATAACGGCAAACATTGCTCCAGTGTCGCCGGGTTGGCCCGTATAAAGGGGGCAGGCCAAATATGCTGTGAACAGGGGCAAAAATCACTTCACCGGGAAATGAATGCAGCACGCCGCATCAGCTTTGGCCCGGCCCTCCGCGTGCCGGTCTTGCCGCATGCCATGACGCTGCCGCGCATGGCAGCATAGCGCAGCAGGTGGTATCGCGCCGCCAGATGCAAACTTGCGAGGCCCCGGTCGCCCCAATACTAACATTTCAGCGCCGCCGTTGTCGCACGCGCGATCACGCTGACCGGAAAGCGACGACTTGCGATTTGTCCGTTCTCGCTGGCGGCAACGGCCTCGACCAGATCCTGACCCGCCCGCGCCCCGATTTCCTGAGCCGGAATGCGAACAGTTGTCAGAGCGGGGAAAATATCGGCAGAGCCTACGAAATCCCCGATCCCGATGATCGAGATATCTTGGGGCACGCGAAGGCCCATCTGCATCGTGGCCGCGAGCGCGCCTTGCGCAATGACGTCATTGCCACAAATTACCGCCGTCAGTTCCGGATGCTGGCCCAACAAATCCAGACATGCCGATTTGGATTGCGCGATACTGTAGAAGGAACGCACCGTCCAAGGGTCTGGGGTGGCGATGCCCGCAGCGCGCAGCACCTCTCTTGCGGCGTCATACCGGCCGCGCGCACGATCATTTTCCGCAGTCGGCGGGAAAATAAACCCAATGCTGCGGTGGCCCAGTGACACGATATGCTCTGCCGCCACGCGCCCGGCCTCTTGGTTATCCGAACCAATACAGGCAATGCGCGATGTTTCCGAATAACTCCATACAGCGATAACCGGGACATTTTGTGTTTTGAACAGTTGATACGTATCTTCGCTGTGATCCAGCCCGATCAGGGCCACGCCATCAACCCGATGCTCCAGAAGCTTGCGGATCACGCTATATTCCACACCCAGATCATAATTATGGGTTGCAAGCAGCAGCGTAAACCCGTGCTCTGCTACGGCATCATTGAAGGATTGCACCAATTCGGCGAAGATTGAATAATTTACCGTTGGGACAACCAGCCCCAATGTGGCGCTGCGTCTGCCATACATTGCCTGCGCGGCGCGATTGCGGATATAGCCCGTTTTCCGAATGGCTTTTTCGATCTTCTTGCGCGTGGCGGGATTAACAAGATCGGGGTGATTCATGGCCCGTGACACCGTTGCAGGGGAGACGCCCGCAACAGCTGCAACCGCGATAATATCTACCTTATATATATGATTTTTAACCATTATATTTCCCCGTTGCGGCTATTTTATGAAAACATTTGCAATACTATTTTCATCACATAGTCTTAACGATTGAAAGAGCCTTTGTGAGGGTGAGCGGTGACTTTTCAATCTGTCTGCGACGAAGTCGAAAGTCTTGTTTTGCGTGCGCGTGCGGCGCAGGGCGAATTTGAAGTGAATGGCAGTCAAGCCCGGTATGACCGCGCGGCAAAGGCCGCAGCATGGGCAATCATGGAGCCAAAGCGCAATGCCATGCTTGCGCAATCCGCTGTGCGCAGCACGGGTTTGGGCAATGTGGCTGACAAGATCACCAAAAACCACCGCAAGACACTTGGTTTGATGCGCGATATTGCGACTGTTCAGAGTTTTGGCATTTTGTCAGACAATCCCGCCACTGGTATAACCGAAATTGCGCGCCCCCTTGGGGTAATTGGTGCCGTGGTTCCCTCCACAAACCCCGCCGCCACTCCTGCCAATAACATTATCAATG
>JAIUNA010000329.1 GCA_022565265.1 Roseinatronobacter sp.
ACCAGCCCGGCCGCACAGCCCTTGGCATAGGAGCCGATCGCTTCGGGCTGTTGCAGCGAGGGCATGGGTTTTGCGCCGAAAAGCTGATTTGCCAAGTTTTGCGCCTGCGCGATGCCGGGCAAAAGCGCAAGAGTTACGAGGAGGGGGAGGACGGGGATACGCATTGGAACTCTGGCTCACCTTCTGCTTTCACCCAGATTAGCAGCACCAGCCCCAAAACGAAAAGCCCTATCAGCGGTGTGACCCCAAGGCGCTGGCTGTCTGTTGCCGTGGTGGCCAGGGCGATCAGGGCAGGGGCCACGAAAGACAGCACTTTTCCCGACAGCGCATAAAGCCCGAATCCTTCTGTCATGCGCGCAGGGTCGGCCTGCCGCACCAGCATGGTGCGGCTTGCCGCTTGCAAGCTGCCCCCTGCCGCGCCAATGGCCGCGCCGCAGATGTAGAATACGATATCGGGCAGGCGCGAATCCGTGGCCACGGCCTGAAACAGAACCATGCTGCGATCGGTGCTGACAATTACCACACAGACTGCGATCAGCGCCGTGATACAGACCATAATCACAGGCTTTGGCCCCAGGCGCGAATCCAGCTTGCCCCCCAGCCAACAGCCCACAGCCCCCACCGCCGCCGCCAGAATGCCAAAAATCCCGATCTGGATGATCGACCAGCCCAGAACACCTGCCGCATAGATGCCGCCAAAGGCATAGATCCCGTTGAGCGCATCGCGGTAGATCATGGACGCGCCAAGATAGGAGAACAGGCTTTTGCGCCGGGGCAGGGCGCGCAGGGTCGCGCCCAGTTCGCGCAGCCCGCGCGCCACAGCGCCTTTGGTCTGGCGCATGGCAGGTGGTTCTTTCACCCACAGGAAAAAGGGAATTACAAAAACCAGATACCACAGCGCGGTGAATGGCCCCACGGCGCGCGTGCCCTCGCGCATTTCAGCATCCAGCCCCAGAACCGGCGCAATCCCGATCAGGGTTTTGCCACTGTCCCCCTCGGCCAGCAATGCCAGCATGACAAAGAGCGAAATCAGCCCGCCCAGATCGCCAATCGCCCCGCCCGTGCCCGAAATCCGGCCCCATTGCGCGCGTGGCCCCAATGTGGGCAGGACGGAATTTGTGAACAGGACGCCGTATTCCAACCCCACCATGCCAATTGCAAAGGCTATCAGCACAAAGAGAATCGTCGCGCCATCGGCCCCCGGCACAGCCCACCACAAGGCCCAGGCCCCCGCCACATAAAGTGCCGACCAGAACATGATCCAGCGCCGCTTTTGTCCCGATGTATCTGCAATCGCCCCCAGAACAGGCGCGCAAATGGCTGTAAGAATGCCCGAAATCGCCAGCATCCAGCCCCACATGGCCTGCCCGCTGACAGGATCAGGGGCCACAAAGGATGTGAAATAGGGGGCGAAGATAAATGTCAGAAGCAACATGTTATAGGGCTGGTTGGCCCAATCAAACATCCACCATCCCAAAATGCGTTTGCGGAGTTCTGACATGTTTTCCCCTGTCTGCACGCAGCAACACTAAGGCAGCAGGGCCGGGAGCGTGCAAGCGCGAATGCACAAGGGCATAAAAAAACAGGCGGGGCACGATGGCCCCGCCTGATCATACAGACATGTTCGGTGTTTATTGCGGCAGAATCACAGCGTCGATCACATGGATCACGCCATTGCTGGCCACGATGTCTGCTTGTGTCACAGTCGCACCGTCAACTGTGACGGTTTCGCCCACGCCAATCGTAACGGATGCGCCATTTACGGTTTCCGCCATCATGCCATCGGCCAGATCGGTGGACATCACCGTGCCTGGCACAACATGATAGGTAAGAATGGCTGTCAAAGCGGGAATATCTGCCAAAAGCGCCTCGATCGTGCCTTCGGGCAGGGCAGCAAAGGCCTCATCCGTGGGGGCAAAAACGGTGAAAGGGCCATCGCCTTTCAATGTATCAACCAGCCCGGCCGCAGTAACAGCCGCCACCAGCGTCGAGAAAGCTTCATTGCCCGCTGCGATATCGACAATATCCCCAGAGTGGCTATCTGCCAGTGCGATCGAGGGAAGCGCAGTTGCACAGGCCAAGGCCATCGCGCTGAGTGTGGATCTGATCATGGTATCCTCCATAGTTACATCAGGATTGATGATATGGGAAATACGCGCCAGCCTGCGGATCAGATGACCACCCCAAAAACTTGTGAACGGTCTTGAACCTTGTCTGCGGCCCGCTAAGCCTGCATGTTTCGACGCGTCCAGTCACGATGAAGTGTCTGATATTGGATGATCTTCCGCAAAACCGCCGGATTGGCCGATGGTGAATTCGCCCGAACCCGTCATTATCCTGAGGCTGGTTTGGGGTGATGCGGGAGGGCGTTTCCCGTCCTGTGATTTTTTTTATGGTGGTGATGAATTTTGGGGTTGCGCCTTCTCGCTGTGTTATCTAGATAGCGCTTCACCGGCGGCGGGAACGTTGTTGGTTGCGGATCGGATTGAGGCGCTGTGGTGTTTTTGATTGGGTCTGTGTTTTGAATTCGAGGCAGGGAAACGGGGGTTGCGCCGTAGTTTAGGGTGCATCTGCTGTGATTTTTTGTCTTGGTGTTGTTTGACATGATTGGAACTTGAAGAGATA
>JAIUNA010000330.1 GCA_022565265.1 Roseinatronobacter sp.
CGGCAAAACCCGTATCTCGAACGGGGCCAGCACCAATGGCACAAATAGCGCTGGCAAAAGCGCGGCCAGCAGGAAACGCCCTGCACCCAGTGGCGGCGGGGGGGCCAGCCGTGCTGTGGGCAAGGCGCGCGCCAGCGGCCAGCCAAGCGCCACAATCCCAACCAGCAGCGCCACGATCCAACCGCCGCGCGCCGCCACAGGGCCTGCACTCTCGCGCCCGAAACTGGCATCCAGCCAATCGCGCGCGGCATGCAATGCTGTCGCGGAATAGAGCACCCCCACATGTTCCACTTTGGGCGCGATAACCGCACGCCGCCCCGTGCCTTGCGCCGGATCACCCACTGTCTGGCCCAATGCGGCAGACGAATCAGCCAGCCGCACTGCGCGTAGCGCCTCTGCGGCCAGCATCGCTTCCCATTCTCCGGCAATCACCAGCAGATTTCGGGGGCTGTCGGCATTCACCGCCTCGCTGAACATGGAAATCGCCACCACTGCATCGGCCTCTGGCGCCTCCAGCGCTTGCCGCACAATGATGTCAGAGGCCATCGAATGCCCAAGATAAACCAGCCGCCCATCGGCGCGCGGATGAGCCAGCGCAGCACGCGCCACGCGCGCGGTTTCCTGCATCAATAGCCGGGTTGTACCCTCCAGCGATGCAACATCGCCCGACATCGGGCGCGGATTGCGCCCATGTCCTTCAAAATCAAAACTTGCTACCAGATACCCCGCCTGCGCCAGTGTCAGGGCGAACGGCTCCATCAACTGGCGCGATCCGGCGAAACCATGCGCGATCACCACCACCGGGGCGGGGCCGGTATCGGGCCGCAGATAGAGCGTGGCAGGGGTGCCCCCTGCAACTGGCAAAGCCGTGATGCTCAGCCCCCGCCGATCCGCTTCCAACTGCCAGACAGACAGGGCGATCACGATCATTGCAAGCAGGGCGATAAGGCGGGGCATGGAACCTCTCTGACTGTCCAAACCCTGATAGAGCGTGTTTGCGCCGCAGGGAAAGTGCAAAACGGCAAGAAAGATAGGGAGAATAGGCCGAAATCAGGGTTGATCCTGCCCAGACCACACCCTAGTAAGACACAGATTCATTCAGGCCGCCATTGTGCGGCCTGTCATTCATGCGAGGAAGCTCATGCAAGTTACCGAAACCCTGAACGACGGCCTCAAGCGCGGCTACACCATCACTATCACCGCGGCCGAGCTTGCGGCGAAAGTGGATGAGAAACTGCTGGAGGCCCAGCCCGAAATCGAGATGAAGGGCTTTCGCAAGGGCAAGGTTCCCATGGCATTGCTTAAAAAGCAGTTCGGCCAGCGCCTGCTGGGCGAGGCGATGCAAGACGCAGTGGACGGCGCAATGAACACCCATTTCGAGCAGAGCGGCGACCGCCCCGCCCTTCAGCCCGAAATCAAGATGACAAATGACGACTGGAAAGAAGGCGATGATGTTGTCGTCTCTTTGCAATACGAAGCATTGCCCACAATCGAGGCGCCCGAACTTTCTGACATCACGCTGGAAAAAATGGTCGTGAAGGCCGATGACGCCGCCGTGCAGGAGGCGCTGGAAAATCTGGCCAAGAATGCCCAGCAATTTGATGACAAAGACGGCGCGGCGGAAAGCGGCGATCAGGTGACGATGGATTTCCTTGGCAAGATTGATGGCGAGCCATTTGATGGCGGCGCTGCCGAAGATTTCCCGCTGGTCATCGGCTCTGGCCAGTTTATCCCCGGCTTTGAAGAGCAGCTTGTGGGCGTGACAGCCGGCGAGAGCAAAGATGTGACCGTCAGCTTCCCCGAAGAATATGGCGCAAAGCATCTGGCAGGCAAAGAGGCCGTGTTTGAATGCACAATCAAACTGGTGAAAGCCCCGGCAGACGCCAAGATTGATGACGAATTGGCCAAACAATTCGGCGCGGAAAGCCTTGAAGCACTGAAAGCGCAGATTTCTGAGCGTCTGGAAGCCGAATATGCACAAGCCTCGCGCGCGATCCTCAAGCGCGGGTTGCTGGATGCGCTGGATACAAAAGTCAGCTTCGATCTGCCCCCCTCGCTGGTGGAAGCAGAAAGCAAGCAGATCGCGCACCAGCTGTGGCATGACACACAGGAAAATGTGGACCAGCACGACCACAGCCATGGCTATATTGAAACGACAGACGCACGCAACAAGCGGGCCGGGCGCCGCGTGAAGCTTGGCCTGTTGCTGGCTGATCTTGGCCAGAAAGCCGAAGTGACCGTGACCGATCAGGAAATGACACAGGCTGTCATCGCACAAGCTCGCCAATATCCCGGTCAGGAACGCGCCTTTTTCGAGTTCATCCAGAAAAACCAGCAAATGCAGCAACAACTGCGCGCGCCGATTTTCGAGGATAAGGTTGTCGATCACATCATCGCGCAGATCAGCGTGACCGAGAAGGATGTGAGCAAGGAAGACCTGCAAAAGGCCATTGAAGCGCTGGAAACGGAAGCCTGATTTCCACCTTTTCAGATGTGACCTAATAGCGAAGGGCGGCCCAAGGGGCGCCCGGCAAGCGTTGTGATTTGGTGTCGCGGGGGCTTACGCGCCCCCCGCCACCGCCCCCCCCCACCTGGGGGGCCCGGCCCCCCGCCCC
>JAIUNA010000331.1 GCA_022565265.1 Roseinatronobacter sp.
TATCCTCGGCAATCAGAATATGCAGGGCCTGCGCCCCGCCACCCGCATCCGCAAGCGGTTGAACCACAGGGGCGGCCTGCACCGGAATTTCAAACCAGAACACGCTCCCCTGCCCCTCTTGGCTGGTTGCCCCAATCTTGCCCCCCATCGCAGTGACAAGATGGCGGCAAATGGCAAGGCCCAGACCAGAGCCGCCGAAACTACGGCTAAAAGACTGATCACCTTGTTCAAATGCCCGAAAGAGCCAGGCCTGTTGGCCCGGCGCGATGCCGATACCCTCATCCTGCACCTCTACCCGTAACAGGCCAGTATCGCACAGCTTGGCGCGCAAGCTGATCGTCCCGCGTAACGTGAATTTCAGCGCATTATCCAGCAACCGTGTTATAATCTGGCGCAATAACGTAGCATCCACCAGCACCGTGATATCGGGCATATCCAGTGTCAAGGACAGCCCAGCCGCCTCGGCCTGTGGTCGATGGGCCAGCAACAACGACTGCCCCAGCCTCTCCAATTCCACAGGTTCCAGCCGCAGCTCTGGCGTGCCCTTCTCAAGGCGCGAAAACTCAAGAATTCCGTCAATCACACTCCCAAGATGCAGCGCAAGAGCGCGGATCACATCCAACCGCGGATGGTGCGGCTTGGCGGAGTTTTCGAGAGCCAGATAATCCACCGCGCCGATTATGCCGTTCAAAGGCGTGCGCATTTCATGGCTCATGGTTGCCAGAAAGGCAGATTTCGCCCGGCTTGCGGCGCGCGCGCGCAGAGCACTCAGGCGGCTGCGCTTTTCCAGAACGCCCATGCGCCGCCCCGCACGCGAGAGGTGACGCAGTTGCAAAATCAGCAGGCAGAAAATGCCCCAAAAGGCCGAAACCATTATCACCATCTTCACAACGAACTGATCTTGCACCGCATTGCGCAGGTCGCGCTCGGCGCTGCGCAACGCATTCATTCCGGCATTGGCCTCCAGCAGAAGCGCATTCGTAAATGCGGGATATGGCGCCGTTTTGGCCAAAAGATCCTGCACCTGCACCAGATAATCCGGCGCAGCGGGATCAAGAGCATCCATCCTGCGCTCCAGCCCGGTGACAAATTCAGCCAGGCTGCGCGCCTTTTCCGCCAGCCTGCCGCCCCCTCCCAGATCAAGATGGAACGTGCCACGCTCCAGCAATATGACGCGGCTGTAGAGAATATCATAGCTGCGCAGCAAGACCACATGCTGTTCCGCCCCGCCGCCATAAGACGACATAAAGCGCAACTGGGTGTGAAAATCGCGCATATGGCGATCGGCCTGAAAGACAGCCCACATGGCATCTTCCCGCACCACAACATCCATCGCGCGCCCGACATTGAGCAGGCGCACAAACTGGTAAGACGCCCCCAGCATTGCCACCGCTGCAACAAGACTGAGGGCAAAAACCCCTATCCGGTTGCGCCGGGCATCGACATCGCCAGCGCGCGCGCCGGGCTTCAAGGCAAAACCTCTATCGATATCACCTGCCAGACAGAGCGCGAGAACATTGTTTCATTCTTCAGATGCGGCATTTCACTGAAGGGATAAATCACGAAAAGTGGCCCTTTCTCGCGCACCGACAATGGCTGGCCGGCAAGACGCGATGCCAAAATGACAGGGCTGGCTTGCGTATCTGACACTGGCATGGTGACGGCATAATCATTGATTGCGACAATGCGCAGGTTTTGCCCGGTCGCACCTACAAGAGACAGCAGTGTCGCCAGTGTAGGCCCGGTGAAATCCTGTGGGACATCATACCAGGGCGTCTCGGTGATGGTCTGGCGGTGCTCCAACGCATCGAGCATGGCCATGTCAAAGGCTACAATTTCTGGCATATTGGTCTGCGTGATCGCGCCATGTATGCGCAAGATCACCTCACCCTCTGGCATGGGCAGAGACGTAGCCATGGCCGGGCCAAAGGGCAAAAGCAGCGCCAGAAGAAATTGCAATCTGAGAAGCATGATCTGTCCTTTCACGAAATCACCCCGAAGCAAGGCCTGCAACACGCTGGCCCGCCGCTTTTGTGCCACAGGATCATTAACCACGATTTAACTGGTCGCATGTTTTTTCCGGTCAAAGGGGGGCTTCACCGGTTCGGGCCTTGCCGCCCCTGCAGCGGCCCTGCCCTCTCCAGCGCGACAAGTGCCACGCCGGGGCGGGCCAACAACCCGTTGCGTTGCCCCGCGTGCCGGCTGTCCTGCGCCTGCATGGCCAGTTGGCTGGCGCTCGGCGGGCTGGCGGGGGGCGATGGGCGCCCCATCTGGCCGCGCACGCGCTGCATATAGGCGCGGCCCCGCGCACCATCGGCAGAGTGGTAGCGCATAACTGCCAGTTCCCAATCACCCAGCCTTTGATGCAGATCGCGCAGATAACGCGCGGCATAGCGGGTGTTTTCCACCGGGTCGATCATCTGGGCAAGCGTTGCAAACTGTGCCCCGTGCCAATGCCAGTTGATCTGCATGCAACCAATATCGATATTGCGCCGCCCGGATGCCAGCGCACTGTCCAAAATCGCAAGCGCTTCTTGCTGGGTGGCCAGATAGCGGCCTTTCCCGGCTTTGTTCAATGTCCAGGGCCCGGCGCGAAAGGCGCCCCCCACA
>JAIUNA010000332.1 GCA_022565265.1 Roseinatronobacter sp.
ACGCGCAGATCGGCCACAGGCTCGCCGCCTTCCTCGCGCGGGTTTTCCAGCACCAAATCGGCGCCCATGTCTTGCAAGGTCAGGAAAATCCCGTTGCGCGTGGGGTTCTGGCTAACACCGGGTACAAGGATGTCAGAGCCGGGAACCATCAGCGCCGCACATACCGGGAAAGCTGCCGATGAGGGATCACGCGGCACGGCCACTGTCTGGCCCGTCAGTTCCGGCTGGCCTGTCAGGGTGATGATCCGCCCCTCTGGGCTGTCGGTGATCTGCACCTCTGCGCCAAAGCCGCGCAACATCCGCTCTGTATGGTCGCGCGTGGCCTCGTCTTCAATGACAACGGTCTGGCCCGGCGCATTCAGCCCTGCCAGAAGCACCGCAGATTTCACCTGCGCGGAAGGCACAGGCAGGCGGTAGCGCACAGGCACAGGTTCTGCCGCGCCGATAAGCGTGAGGGGCAAGCGCCCGCCACTGCGCCCGAAAGCCTGCGCGCCAAACAGCGCCAATGGGTCTGTTACCCGGCCCATGGGGCGTTTGTTCAGGCTGGCATCGCCAGTGAAGGTGGCGGCAATCGCCGTTGTGGCCATCGCCCCCATGATCAGGCGCACGCCTGTTCCCGAATTGCCACAATCGATCACTTGTGATGGTTCGGCAAAGCCGCCCACGCCCACCCCATGCACCGACCAAGCGCCCGCGCCGTGCTGGATCACTTCTGCCCCAAAGGCGCGCATGGCTTTGGCTGTGTCCAGCACATCCTGTCCTTCCAGAAGGCCGGTTATCTGCGTTTCCCCCACCGAGAGTGCGCCAAGGATCAGCGCGCGGTGAGAGATGGACTTATCACCGGGCACATGCGCAACCCCGGTCAGCGGGCCGGATTTATGGGCAGTCATCGGAGTTGCGGGGCCGTGGCCGGACATGAAAGCGCCTCTCTGCAGCAGATATTTGCGCCTGCTGATAGCGCAACCCGTCCTTGCCGTCCATGGGGCGCAGGCGTGCGCCTGTGTGGTTCTGAACATGGCCAAAGGGGCCGCGCGGGCCATGCGGCGCAATTGGAAAACGCCCATAGCGCCGGGCATTGCCCAATTTCGGTAACATGCCCTATCAGCATTCAAAGCGATTCGAGGCAGTGCCAAGGATGTGTGGCGCGCTATCGCTGCGCGAGATATCAGCCTTCTGTCAGTCTGGCGTTAACTTCGGCCATAAGCGCTTCAAGCTCTGTGCGGATTGCAGGGCTGCGCGCCCCTTCAATGGCCCCAAGCCCCTGACCCAGCGTTTCAGCATAGGCCACGCGATTGGCAATCTGGGTTTCGGCCAAGCTTGCGTCCAGCGCTTGCGCGGCTTCCAGTATCTCTGCGCCCAACCGCGTGCCTGCGCGCGCGCGGTTAAGCACCACCATCACTTCGCGCCCTTCGCGGCGTGTCAGATCCAACACACCATCAGTTGCCCAAAGATCGACATGGCTGGAGGCCACAGGCACGATCACCAGATCGGCCACGCGCAGGGCAGGGCGCAAATCACTATCCGCTTTGGGCGGGGTATCGATGATCACAAAATCCGCCGTGTCGCGCAATTTCCCCACTTCATAGCCCACACCCCAAGCCGAGGCGGTGGATAAATCCATGCCCTCGGCGCGGCCATCTTCGGCCCGTGTCATGAACCAGCGCCCAAGCGAGCCTTGGGGGTCAGTATCCAGAAAGGCCACACGTGCCCCCCCTCGTACCAGCATCACGCCAAGATTGACGGCAAGCGTTGTCTTGCCAGACCCGCCCTTTTGTTGCGCAACTGTAATAACCTTGCCCTTGGCCATCTCTCACCCCTTTTGCTGCACTGCAGCATAGCGAAGAATGCTCTGCGATGCACGCGTAAACTTTACCCACGTTCATCTTTGGGCGATCCCATGACAACCATGGTTGTCAACCTGTCCAGATAGGGAAATGCGCCCATGTAATCGGTATGGAATTGTTTGTAAGCCGCCAGATCGCGCGCTTCGACGCGCAGCAGATATTCAACAGTGCCCGTCACATTATGGCATTCGCGCACTTGCGGGGCTGCGCGCATCAGGCGCTCAAACTCTGCCTGGGCGGCCTTGGTGTGCTTGGACAGGCCCACCGTGACATAAGCGATAAAGCCAATGCCCATGCGTGCAGGATCGGTGACAGCGCGGTACCCGGTTATCACGCCGCGCCGTTCCAAATCTTGTACCCGGCGCAGGCAGGCAGAGGGCGACAGCCCCACACGTTCGGCCAGTTCCAGATTGGAAATGCGCCCGTCTTGCGCCAGGACGCGCAATATATGTTCTGATATATGATCCATATCGCTCATTAATTGCAGAAATACAGCTATTTTTGCATCATTTGCAACATAATTGCGGCAAGGCGCGCATAGTCTGCCCCTCTATTTGCTTGGAGTGTTCCATGACACCGGAATTGTTTCTGGCCCTTGTGGCCTATGCCTTTGTTACTTCGGTCACGCCGGGGCCGAATAATATCATGCTGCTGGCCTCTGGGGTGAATTTCGGGTTTCGCCGTACTGTGCCGCATATGCTGGGCATTTCTCTGGGCCATGCCTTCATGGTGTTTGTGG
>JAIUNA010000333.1 GCA_022565265.1 Roseinatronobacter sp.
CAGCCCTGCCGCGCGCGGCTTGCTGAACCGCGCCAATAACAGATAGGCCACTGGCGTCAGG
Source organism: Roseinatronobacter sp. (assembly GCA_022565265.1). Lineage (GTDB taxonomy): Bacteria > Pseudomonadota > Alphaproteobacteria > Rhodobacterales > Rhodobacteraceae > Roseinatronobacter. The sequence continues at coordinate 62 of JAIUNA010000333.1, forward strand.
TAAAGCGTGGCCAATGTGGCCAGCCCCAGCCCGCCAACCACCACCCAGCCCAAGGCCGCGCGGGCCTCTGCCCCCGGCCCGACAGACAGAACCAGCGGCACACCGCCCAGCACGGTGGACAGCATTGTCATCATCACCGGGCGCAACCGTATCGTGGTTGCATCCAGAATGGCCGCGCGCACGGCGGCCCCCTCGTCGCGCAGCTGATTGGCGAATTCCACAATCAAAATCCCGTTTTTCGCCATGATCCCCACCAATAGCACCAGCCCGATGTGGGAATTGATAATCAAACTGCCCCCGGTAAAAAGCAGCGCAAAGGCCGCGCAGGCCAGCCCCAAAGGCACTGTTACCATCACCACCACAGCAGAGATGAAGCTTTCAAACTGCGCCGCCAGCACCAGAAACACAATCAGAATGGCAAACCCGAAAACCAGCAAAATCCCGGCAGATGTTTCATCCAGCGTGGCGGCCTCGGCCAAGGGCACAAGGCGTTCATTGGGGGGCAGAATCTCGGCGGCCAGCCGCTCTGCCTCTGCCAGTGCCAGCCCAAGGGGCACACCATCGCCAAGGCTGGCTGTCACCTGCACGGCGCGTTGTTGCCCCTCGCGCGTCAGTTGCGGCGCAATCGCGCGCTCTTGCAGGGTGATAAAGCTGGACAGTGGCAAAATCTGCCCACTGTCAGAGCGGATGAAACTGCGCTCCAGATCGCCGGGGTCGCGCACAGGGGTACGGGTAGAGAGCATCTGGATATCAAAACTGCGATCATCCAGAAACACCGATCCCACCGAACGCCCATCCAGCATGGCTTGCAGCGCCTCGCCCAACCCATCCAGATTGACACCCAGATCAGAGGCGCGCTCGCGGTCAACCTCTATCGACAATTGCGGCTGTGTTGTTTCAAAATCCAGCCGCACCTGGCCGAAACGCGGGTCTTGGTTCATGCGGTCAACCAGCGCTTGCGCATTGTCGGCCAGGCTGTCGTAATTGCTGCCCAGAATGGCAAAGCGCAATCCCTGCCCCGCACCCCGAATGCGCAGCGAATTGGGCTGGATGGCAAAGGCCCGCACCCCGATCACCCCGCGCAACCCGGCATTTATCTGGCCCACAATCTCTTGCTGGCTGCGCGCACGATCCCCCCAATCAGCCAGCGTCATCACCATGAAGGCGCGGTTATCGCCCCCGCCCAAACCCACAATAGAACACAGGTTGGTCACTTCGCCACTCTCGCGCAATGGCGCGATAACCGCCTCTATCTCGCGCACCTTGCGATCTGTGTAATCAATCGAAACGCCTTGCGGGGCCGTCACACTCAACAGCGCAACCCCCCGATCTTCGGGCGGGGTAAGTTCTTGTGGCACCGATTGCGCGGCAAAATAGCCCGACAGCGCAAATACCAGCGCCGCCACAATCACCACCCAAGGCGCGCCCAAGGCGCGTTCCAGACTGGCCCGGTAAAACCGCGCCAAACCATCCCCCAGCCGCGCCACAGGGCCGGGGCTGGCTTGTTCGGGCGCGGCACGCAACAGCAGGCTTGCCAGCACCGGGCAAAGAGTAAGCGCCACCACTGATGACAGCATCACCGCCATGGCCAAAGTAAAGCCGAATTCCCGAAACAACCCCCCGGCCTGGCCCGGCAGGAAAGACAGGGGCACAAACACTTCCGCCAATGTGGCTGTGGTGGTGACAACGGCAAAATACACCTGCCGCGTGCCCAGCACTGCCGCCGCCCGCGCGCCCAAACCCTGCCCCCGGCGGCGCACGATGTTTTCCAGCACCACAATGGCATCATCCACCACCATCCCCGTGGCCAGAACCAGCGCCAGAAGCGTGATGATATTGACAGAAAACCCCGCCATATACACGGCGGCCACAGTGCCAATCAGCGCAATCGGCAAGGTAACAGCAGGCACAAGCGTCGCGCGGGCATCGCGCAAAAACAGATAGATCGTGGCAATCACGATCAACAGCGCGGCTGTCAGGGTTTTGATAACTTCGGAAATCGCGCCGCCCACAAATGTCGCCTCATCCGAGGTGACGAAAATCCGCACATCATCTGGCAAAATGCCCTGCAATTCGTCCACAATGGCGCGCACATTGCTGGAAATATCCAGCGTGTTGCTTTGCGCCTGCCGGATAATCCCAAGGCCAATGCCAGTTTCATCATTGGCGCGCAAAATGGTCTCGCCCGGCGCTGGCCCCAGCGTGACAGTGGCCACCTGCCCAAGGCGCACATCATTGCGCAATACCAGCGCCTCAAAGGCGGCAGGGGTTTGCACATTGGCCGTGGTGCGTACCTGAATACTCTGGCGGTCATTGGACAGCGCGCCCGCAGGCACATCAAAAGACACATTGCGCAGCGCACTGCGAATATCGGCAATGCTCAGGCCCCGCGCGGCCAGTTCCAGCATATCAATATCCACCCGGAAAATGGCCTCACGCGCGCCGAAAACCTGCAAATCGGCCACACCGGGGGCAGAGATAAGCCGGTCTTC
>JAIUNA010000334.1 GCA_022565265.1 Roseinatronobacter sp.
ATCATGTTCGCCGTCATCAGGCCGCGCTACGGTCTGATATGCTGACAGCCCTGAATGGCTTTACCGAAGAGGAGATGACAGGGCGCGAAGGACGCGAGGCGCTGGCCGCGAATTTGCGGGATCTGGTCAATGAACGGCTGGAACAACTGGAAGGCGCGGGCGGCATAGACGGCGTGTTCTTTCCGTCCTTCGTATTGCAATAGGCTGATCATGGCAAAACAGCGCAAGCTTTCCTCTACCGAAGTTGCCGCTCTGGTTGGTGGTCTGATTGATGATCAGACGAAGCCCGACAAGAGCGAGGCTGAATTTGTCAACGGCCAGCCCGTGCGCCCATTCTCGTTTTCGGCGGCGCAGAATTCGGGCATTGGCGAATATCACGGCCTGCGCATTGTGCATGAGCGTTTTTGCCGCGTGGCTCGTGCGGCATTCCTGCCGATGCTGCGCTTTCAGCCGCGTTTGTCCAGCTTCCTGCCGGAATTGATGAGTTTTGAAGATTACCGCAATGGTCAGGAAAACTTCCTGTCACTGACAATCAGCGCCTCGGATGAATTGCGGGGCAATCAGATGATCGTAATACCACCGGGGTTTGTGGCATTGTTGACCAACGCGTATTATGGCGGCGGAGTGGCCGGGCCAAAGCTGCGGCGCAGTGAATTCACCGCGACCGAGCACCGGGTAATCGAATTGATCACAGACAGGCTGAATTCTGCCCTGCAACTTGCGTGGCGCGATCTGATGCAAGTCAGTTTCAACGCGCTGAGCCGGGATGAAAATATGCAATTCGTGGCCTTTGCCGAGAACGAAGAAAAGGTGGTTTCCTGCTCTTTCATGGTCGAAATCCCCGGATTTGAGGCCCAAACCTTCGACATTCTCTACCCGTTGCAGATTTTCAGGCCCATTGCCAGCCTGCTGCGTTCGCGGATGCAATCCGATCAGTTGACCGAGGATCGAAGCTGGCGCGCAAAGCTGGAAGCGGCGGTTCTGAACATTCCGCTGACAGTCTCGGCGCAATTATGCCAGCCGCAAGTTTCCATCGCGCGGCTGATGCGGCTGGAACAGGGTGATGTCCTGCCCATTCTGCTTGGCTCTTCTGTCGAGGTACTTGTGGAAGATGTCCCGATGTATCTGGCCCAGCCCGGCGAACAGGGTGGACATGCCGCCATAGCCATTTCGCGCCCGATGAGTGGTGCAATGCCCAAGAAAGGACAGCCCCATGAGTGAGGACACCAAGCGCGGCGCACCCGAACATTTGCGCCTGCTCGAAAATATTGACGTTGCGCTGACTGTGGAAGTGGGGCGCACGCAACTGACAATCCGCGATCTGCTGCGCCTGTCGGAAGGATCGGTGATTGAATTGAACCGCCTTGCGGGCGATCCGCTGGATGTGCTCGTCAATGGCACACCAATTGCGAAGGGCGAGGTTGTGATGGTGGGCGACCGCTTTGGCATTCGGTTTGGCCAGATCATAACCCCAGAGGAACGCGCCGACGTTGTCTAGCGCGCTTGGTGGCATGATCTTTGCAGCATCTTGGTTACTGGGGCGGGTTTGCGCCCTGCCTGACCGGGAAAACCTATGGATATGCTGCGATTTGACCAAGGGCTGACACTTGCGCTTTTCATGCTGGGCTTGGGCGCGCTGTGGCTGTTTGTGCATCGGCACAAACAGGGCCTTTCGGCCCGCCTGCACCGTGATCGGCGATTGCAACTTGGCGATAGTCTAAGCTTGGGCGGGCAGGGGCGCATTGCGCTGCTTTCGGTGGATGGGCGGGAATTTCTGCTGATCACAGGAAAGAATGGCACGCCTGCACTGCACCCTCTGGCGGCCATTGCCCCCAATGATGCAGGCCAGCCATGATGCGGCTGTTTGTTATTGCTCTGGTCATGTTGCCCTTGCCTGCTTTGGCGCAAGGTGTGCCCGCGCTGACGATGACGCAGGGCGCGGATGGCACAAGCTGGTCACTCTCACTGCAAATTCTGGCGCTGATGACAGCGCTGACGATCCTGCCTTCGCTGCTATTGGGCATGACGGCGTTTACGCGGATTATCATTGTGCTTTCGATCCTGCGTCAGGCGCTGGGCACGCAGCAAACCCCGCCAAACCAAGTCTTGATTGCGCTGGCGCTGTTTCTGACCTTCTTTGTCATGCAGCCCGTTTTCGTGCAACTGCATGATCTGGCCTTCGCGCCTATGCTGGATGGTGACATTCCACAGGCCGAGGCGTTGGCGGCAGCGAGCGAGATCATCAAGCTGTTCATGGTCGCCCATACCCGCAATACTGATCTGATGATGTTTGCCGAACTGGCAGGTCTGGGGCCGTTTGCAACCCCGCAGGATGTGCCTTTTCATGTGCTCTTGCCCGCTTTTCTGACATCGGAATTGAAAACCGCCTTTCAGATCGGGTTCCTGCTGTTTCTGCCCTTTCTGGTAATTGATATCGTCATCGCCTCTATCCTGATGGCGCTGGGGATGATGATGGTTTCGCCCGTCATGGTGGCGCTGCCGTTCAAGCTGTTATTGTTTGTGCTGGTCGATG
>JAIUNA010000335.1 GCA_022565265.1 Roseinatronobacter sp.
AACCGAGGGAAAAAGCCCGCCACAGGGGGCGGGCTTTTGTTTTCAGATGCCCAAATGGTACTCAGGCGTCACGCGGATCAGAGCTGTCACCGCGGCTGCGGGGATCATCTTCGTCATCCATGCCTGCGGCACCGAAATCGTCAAAGAGTTCCGCAATCTCGAATTCAGCTGCGGCTTCCTCTTCGGCGGCCAGTTCCTGAATCGATTTGCCCGATGCCTGCAATGCCGCTTCTTCACCCGAGCGCGCCACATTGAGGCCGATTTCCACATCCACTTCGGGGTGCAGATTGATCAGCGCCTTCTGCAGGCCCAGAGATTTGATCGGCGTTGCGATAACGATCTGACGCTTTTCAACCTTCACACCAGCTTCGGCCAGCAGATCGGCCACATCGCGCGGGCTGACAGAGCCATAAAGCGCGCCGCCATCAGAGGCCTGACGGATCACGACATAACGCTCGCCATCCAGCTTTGCGGCCACGGCCTGCGCTTCTTTGCGGGTCTCAAGGTTCTGTGCTTCCAATTCGGCTTTGCGCGATTCGAATGACTTGATGTTGTCACCAGAGGCGCGCAGCGCCTTGCCCTGCGGCAGCAGGTAGTTGCGCGCATAGCCGGGCTTTACGTTTACGACGTCGCCCATCTGGCCAAGCTTGGCCACGCGCTCCAGAAGGATCACTTGCATATCATGCTCTCCTTATTTCACAGCGTAGGGCAGCAACGCCAGAAAGCGCGCACGCTTGATGGCGCGGGCCAGTTCACGCTGTTTCTTGGCCGAAACGGCCGTGATGCGTGACGGCACGATCTTGCCACGCTCGGAGATGTAACGCTGAAGCAGGCGCACATCCTTGTAGTCGATCTTCGGCGCGGCATCACCCGAGAAGGGGCAAACCTTGCGGCGACGGAAAAACGGTTTTGTTGCCATGGTTCAGAATCTCCTCAAGATGCCCGGCGGCGGGGTTCGCGGTCACGGTCACGGTCACGGTCGCGGTCGCGATCACGATCACCGCGCTCGCGGTCATCACGCTTTTGCATCTGCGCCGAGGGGCCTTCCTCATGCGCTTCAACCTTCACCGGCAGAACGCGCATGACATCATCATGCAGGCGCATCAGACGCTCCATTTCCTGCACGGCAGCCGCAGGGGCATCAGTGCGCAGGAAGGCGTAATGGCCTTTGCGGTTCTTGTTGATCTTGTAGGCCATGGTCTTGACGCCCCAATACTCGTGATCCACGAGTGTCCCGCCATTATCTGTCAGGACTGCGCCAAAATGTTCGATCAGCGCTTCGGCCTGTGTATTCGACAGATCCTGACGCGCGATCATGACATGCTCATAAAGCGGCATGCGATCTCCAATCATGTTGTGGCGCATTTCAAAAGGTGGGCAGTCTTTCCGCCCCCACCTACGAGAGCTGCACCGTTGCGTTTCGTCGCGGAAAGATGCCGCTCTATATACAGCGCGCCCGTGCGGCGCAAGGGCGGATGGGGCAGAGGGCGCGCAGGAACGCTTGTGCGGCAGCGCTTGCGCCACGATGCTTGCGCCAACATGCCATCTGCGCACTTGCCAGAACGGCGGCGCTGACGCATAAAGCTGCAAACTGGCTTTATGAAAGGGGCAATCATGGCTCATTCCACTCCTTTGGTCACGGCGCTTGGCGGCAATGACACGATCCTGCGCAAGGTTGCGATGGTTCTGTTCGGGTCTGTTCTGGTGTCGGCGGCGGCACAGGTGACTGTGCCCATGTTCCCTGTGCCCATGACATTGCAGACACTTGCCATCATGCTGATCGGCCTGACCTATGGCGCGCGGCTGGCTGGCGCTACGCTGGTGACATATCTGGCGCAAGGCGCAATGGGCTTTCCGGTATTTGCGGGCGGGGCCTTTGGGCTTGTGCCGCTGATGGGGCCGACAGCGGGCTTTCTGTTCGGCTTTGTGGCGATGGCCTTTGTGATGGGTTGGCTGGTCGAGCGGGGTTTGTCGCGCGGGTTTGGCCTGTTTGCGGCTGCACTGGTTGCAACCGCGCTGCTGTTCGTTCCCGGTGTTTTGTGGTTGCAGGCCGTCCCACCGCTGAGCCTGTCGGGCGCTTTCATGGCGGGTGCGGCACCTTTCCTGCTGGGCGAAGTGGTGAAAGCTGCTGTGGCTGTGCTGATCGTGACAGGTGCAATGGCTGCGCTGAAAAACCGCCTGAGCTAAGGCTGACACATCGCGAATACCAAACAGGCGGGGGCAACCCCGCCTTTTTGCTGCGCGGGGCCAGGGTTGGGCATCCTGCACAACAAACCCGAAGGCAGCGTGGGGCAGGTTGGGGACGGTGATGGAGGGCGCTGAGCCGCGCAGCGTCGGGCCGCGGTGCGCCTTTGAGAAGGCATCACGCACAACACAGGGCAGCGCCCGGCCGTGGGTGGGCGCTCCGACAGCGGTGGTCTGCGCTTTATGGTATAACGCCCCGTGACCTCGATCCCCGCACAGGTGGTAGCAAAGCGCCCGCCCGGGGGGCGGGCGGGCGCTGCCCGGCGGGCCTGCGGCCC
>JAIUNA010000336.1 GCA_022565265.1 Roseinatronobacter sp.
AATCCTCTTGCGATTCTTCACGCTCCATGCAAAGTTCTAGACAGCGGTCTTCCCCCGCGAAGCTGTTGCTTCATGCGCTTGGCGCATTGTCAGCAAATCAGTCAGTCGTGAAGCGCACGCATGGTGTGGCACAACAAAGCAAGGCTGCGACGCCCTGCTCTGCGCGCCCGATTGCTGAAACCCGAAGGAATTGAGATGAACGGCCCCCAGACGCCCCCCCATGAACTTGCCTGGCCCATACAATCCCCCGAAGCCCCCCTCAGCAGACGGCTGCGCTTGCGCCTGTGGTGGCATGAAGCCTCCGGCAATATACGTGGCTCTGTCCTGATCGGGGGCGCCATCCTGATTTTCGGGGTGATGATTGCCTGCATCAAGGAAATCGGCAGCGATCTTCCTTTGCCGCAGATCATTGTTATCCGCCAGATTATCATCACGATCTTGCTGTTGCCGTTATTCCTGCCGGATCTGGGGGCGACATTGCGCACTGATCGTCTGGGCCTGCAACTGACACGGGGGCTGTTTTCCCTTATGGCCATGCTCTGCGGGTTCACGGCAATCATCTATATCCCGCTTGCCGATGCCACAGCGCTTGGTTTCTCGAAAGTTTTGTTTGTCACAATCGCCGCGGTTTGGATTTTGAAAGAGAAAGTCGGGCCAAGGCGCTGGCTGGCAACTTTTTGCGGATTTCTGGGCGTGCTGATCATCCTTGCTCCGGGCGGGGCAGAGCCGATTTCGATTTTCTATCTGCTGGCTGTTCTGGGTGCGCTGTTTGGCGCGGGGATAAATGTAACCATCCGCATGCTCTCCAGCACAGAGCGCACAGAGACCATCTTGCTTTATCAGGCTCTGGTACTTTTCAGCGCGCTGATCATTCCCACCATCCTCTGGTGGCAGCCTCCCACGCTGGAACAATGGGGACTGCTGGGGGTGATAGGCATTTCGGGCACTGCTGCCCAATATCTTGTAACACGCGCTTACCAGATCGGAGAGGCATCAGCCCTCGCACCGCTGGATTTCACACGACTGCTTGTCGCGGTTGCAACGGGATTCATTTTCTTCGCCGAAATTCCGGGATGGCGCACCCTGCTTGGCGCTGCCATCGTTATCGGCGCTACATTCTATACAATCCGCCGCAACTCGGCACCGCATTTCGTAAAGACAGACCCGGCAGCATAGCTGAGCCGGCGATCTTCACCAACACTCAGGGCAAGTGTCATAAGCCCAGACAACAGGGTCTGCACTATAGAAGCGCGAAATCTTGGCCCGATTTACAACGCTCAATGCGTCCAGACCTGCCGGCGGTTGGTGGCAAAATTGTCGCCATAGCCGCCAGGGCGCAGATTGGGGCGGCGCGTTTTGGGCGCGATGACCACAAACTCAATGCCATGTGCGCGGGCATAGGCCTCTGCGCTGGCCTGATCCTCAAAGCGCAACCGCACTTGCTGATCCATGTCGCCCGAACTTGTCCAGCCCATCAAAGGATCGATGCGCCGCGCCTGCGCGGGCGAAAATTCCAGCACCCATTGCTTGGTCTTCGCTGTGCCGGATTGCATGGCAGTGCGGGCGGGGCGGTAGATGCGTGCGCGCATGGCGGGACTCCTCAAACTTCTGTGCGCTTATGCGGAAAAATTGCGATTTGCGCAAGGGTGCAGACAGGAACGGGACAGCCGAAAGGAGGGAACGAGGAGTAAGTCTTCCAACTGGGCCTTTTCCTGCCTGCAGGACAAAAGGTAGGCGTTGACACGGCATGCGGCAACAAAATTTACATTTTGGATATATCTTTTTTTTGCGCAAGTCACCGCCGCGCAGAGGCAACGCGGATCACTCCAGCGCATGCGCCGGAATGAGCGGAAAGAACACCCCATCCGACCAAAGGCCCAGCCAGTTCTCTCCTGCCTGTAGGTGATGGTCTGCGACTTCCACCAACCTGTAAAAGCTTTTGCGATCAATCAACGCCTCCAGACCAGCGCGGATCATGACATAGGGCGCAGGCTCGCCGCTCTGCGGGTCGTGCTCTACGCGCAACGGATGCCCGGCCCCGGCCAGGGCTTCATCCCCCAGATTGGTCAGGAAGGTTAGCTTCTGCCCTGTCCCAGTGCCTTCAACCCGGAAATCCACGGCCACGAATGGCGCGTCTTCCACCGTGATCCCCACCTTTTCCACCGGTGTGACAAGAAAGTATTTGTCGCCCTCGCGTTTGAGGATTGTGGAAAACAGCCTGACAAGGGCCGGTCGGCCAATGGGCGTACCCTGATAGAACCATGTTCCATCCCGCGCTATGCGCATGTCCAGATCGCCGCAAAAGGGTGGGTTCCACAGATGCACCGGCGGCAGGCCCTTGCCAGAGGCCGCTTGTGCTGCCGCCTCCGCCAGCGCATTGGCAGTTGGGGTAACGGTATTTTGTTCACTCATGAATTTTGCCATTGGCTGCCCATGCGATATGTCTCAGGATAACAGATAAGCCGCCCGCGCCGGATTTCACCCATTTAAAGGAGCGCCCATGAGTATTGAGACCAGC